>WTCI01000238.1 GCA_013138655.1 Desulfuromonadaceae bacterium
CGCCTCAACAACACCTGACCGCAGGTTCACCCTGAGCACCTGGCTACTGACCGGATCGGAAACAAACGCCAGCTGAGCATCTTCAGCTAAAGTCAAATAACTCGGAGCGATGGTACGCGGCAGATCAATCTGTTCAAGCAGGCGCGATTTCATACAATCATAAACATACAGGGCATGTTTTCCCGCGCTGAGGACATACAGCCGACGGGTCTGCGGATCAAGCCTCATCTCTGCCAATGGCCCCGGCAAAGAGAAAGCTGAAATTACCTCATTGCTGTCGGTGTGGAGTACATAAATAGTCCCGATGTCATCACAGAGCACATAGGCGAGGCTACCGCCGAGAACCGCCTGCTGTCCTCGCGCCGAAAAGCTTGGATACAGGTCATTGCCATCGAGATTCCAATCGATAAACAGGCATTGGCTGTCAGCTTCCGCAAGCGTGACCGGCATTGCCAGCACAATCTCATGAAATTCACCCTCCGGAAGCCCGGCAAGACTTTGGCCGGCGACCTTGATAGCCGTTAAACGAAAACGCAGCCGACGTTGTTCTCCAAGGGGAGCATTTGTCACACCAAGCAGCAGTTGTTGCCCCTTATTTTCCAGCCGGTCGATTTGTTGTGGCGGCAGATCGAGGTCAAGCCAGCTGCCATCAGAAAAAAGCGCAATATCCTGCAGCACAAAACTAAAATCGGCAAGAGAGCTGCCGGAGGTCGTCACATAGACTGTCAGTAGGGATTGCCCGGCAAACCGGGCGATTGTTTTTTGCGGTGGGTGCAATGACGGGGCACAGCTGGTCAACAGAAAAAGCAATAGACAGAGAGCAAAGATGCCACCGGGGACACGATCAATGCAGCAGGTTTTCATCACAACACCCTTCCAGCCTTAAATTGCGGAAAAGACATCCGCCATCATCAATTTTTGCTGGTATGACAAGCAGTACAGCCACCCCCGGTCACCTTTCCATTCCCGATACTGTCCATATAATCCCAGCGCAACAGTTTAGAAAAAGGGCTGCCATGGCTCCGATGACAGGAGAGGCAGGTGACGATGGTGTCATCATTGAACGTCACCGTAGTAACCACGCTGCTGATATTAACACTGGCGACGGGAACGGCCGGATCGTACGCTCCTCCATATCCTCGCACCTCACTGCCGGCAGCAGTGCTCCCCATATCATAATCGATCGGGTGCCGCAACCAGCCGCCGCCAGGGCCACTGGAGGCATGGTAATCGTCGTGACAACGCATACAGAAAGCACTGATCGTCGCAGAGTCGGAGGTCACATCATTGACCCCCTTATACTGATTATGTAATGAGGAGGTCGGGGTCAGCTCCCATTCCGGGTCTTCATATCCGGCGACGCCGACCAGCATGCGAAATCCGCTTGCCGGGGAATTGTCCGCAGGTGCCAGGGCACCGCTTTGGCCATAATGATGCCCGCCGGCAACGGCGGAAACCATCACCGACTCACTGTGCGTTCCGTGGCAACCGTAGGTTCCGGCACAGGTGACCTGCCGGTTTGCCGGCCAACTACCGTTGCCTGGAATACTGCCATCTGCTGCCGCCGAGAACACTAAAAAGCCGGATTCGTTGGCCAGGGAATCGTACACGGCCAATCCATCAACATTGTGCCCCGTATCATCGGTACCGTTGACAACCCAGTAGAAGTTCCCGCCGGCCAGCGTATTGGTGCCGGATTCGGTTCCCGTCGCGTCGTAAACAGGAGCAATTGTGGAAAAAACAAAAGGGATATCACCACCGGCGGAATTGACTCCGGTGTGGCATCCGATACAGGTGGTTGTCAACAGAGCATTATACGGGCCATCACTCCCCCACTCCGCGAGCGCCTGCCCCCCCTGGCTGTAATGCATGGTGTGGCAGTCGGAACAGCCGCCTGTCAGTGCGGCATCAGCAACCGTGGCGACAGCCAAAGCGGTCAGCAGCAAAAAGCTGAGGGTATAAAACTTGGCCAGATACCTTGTGCAGATCGTGATAGTTTTCAATATCACCAACCCTTTCTGGGGACTCGTCTCAGCGCGTCAACACCTCAACCCGCCCGTTCCCCTCGTCAACAACACAAAGTCGTCCTTCCCAATCAAACAACAGGTCAGTCGCATTCCAGAGTTGCCCCGACCATTTTCCCTTACCGAGAAATTCATAACTCCGCATTCCGTTCATGCCATAAACCACAACAGTCCCGGCATGCCGGTCAAGCAGGTAAAAACTTCCAGCATTATCAACTTCAAAAGCTGTTGGAAATTCCAATCCAGACAACTTAAGTTTTTTCGTCACAGTGCCGGACAAATCAAACCGGTAGAGCGTATGATCCAGCGCATCAAGAGCCCAGAGTTTTCCTTGGTGCAACTTAAAATCCACAAACCCATGGGTCGTGCTTCCTCCGGCATAGACCTGAGAGATCTCAAGGCTGTCATCCAACAGCAGAACTGCTCCCTTCAGCCGATCCAGAACAAACAGCCGGTCTTGCCGGTCCAAGGCCAGCCGCGACAAAAACATCTCGGTGCCGTCGGGATATTTTGGCGCAATTTTACGGACTTTTTGCTGTTTCGGATTGATGTAAAGAAGCTTGTTGATGGACCGTTCAATGACCCAGAGACTGCCGCCGGACGTTTTGGCCATAGCAACCGGTCGTTGCAACTCACCACCCGCATTAAACGCAGCAAGAAAACCCCCGGTTTTATCGAATGACACCAGCTGCCCTTTGGCCGCATCAACAACATAATATCGCTGGTTCTGATGATCTACTGCAACAGAAACCGGCTGTTCCAGGCACACGCCGGAATCCTCTTGCGGCAGCTGGTATTCTGTCGACCAGGACCCACCGGCGGCTAAAACCAGTCCACTATGACTCAATATCGCCAGCAGAACACCAAAACCCAGAGTTATCTGTTTCACATTCATAATCATACCACCCTCTTAGTAACTCTGATGACACTGCACGCAAAGCCCACGCTCACCGCTGCCTCGCAGGAAGTGCTTGAACATCGATCCGGTATTGGCTTCATGACAGGTCAGACAATCCATCGGCTTACCATTACGCGGATCAAGGGCTGCTTCCCCCATCGGATGACTGAAGGCTTTGTGCCGTTCGTGACATTGGGCGCACACGTCCTGTCCATTCTTCAACATCGCCGGGTTATCGGCGCCGTGTCCTTGGTGGCAATCGGAACAACTGTTCCAGTTCGCGTGTTGGTGCAGCATATTATCCCGCCGCGCAAAAGTATCAGCATGACAACCGCGGCAGATGCGCCCTTCATTCTTCGGCAACAGCCCGGGACGATCACCGACATGCGGATTATGGCAGATCGTACAAGCATTTGCGGTCCCGCCGACTCCCAAGTGGCTATGAACGACCTGGAAACTGGCCAGGGACTCTTCATGGCAACCGAGGCAAAGTCCGGTCCCAAGTTGTTGCCCGTGACAGGTTTCGCAGTCACGGTCGGCAAAGGGCTGATGACTGACCTTGCGTAAGAGTTTGCGCTCCGCACCACCGTGCGGGTTATGACAAGACAGACAGTCCAGCACACCTAAATCGCGGCCGAGATGAGTTTTTTTCAACCGAGCTGTCGCCTTATGACAATCGAGGCAGAGTTGGCTGCCGACCGTTTTCAGCAGGCGGCTATCATCACTCGCATGAGCGGTATGGCAAACATTACACTGCCCCTGTTGGAATGGCTTATGGGTGAACTTGTACGCGCTCTGAGTCTCACCATGACAACCATAGCAAAGTGCACTCCCCCTTTTCGCCAGCAACCCACGACTGTCAGCGGCGTGTGGCAAATGACACTCGCTGCACTGCCCCTGCCTGACCGGTTGATGAAGGTAGGTTTTTTTCTCGGCCTGTACAGCAACCTCTGCA
>WTCI01000276.1 GCA_013138655.1 Desulfuromonadaceae bacterium
TGGAAGAACGCCTTGTGCCATAATTGTTTCACCTCGTTGGTGATAGTTGTTTGCTCGCACAAGCATTCTATCTCCCCGGTTTACCGGGATCAACGAGGTTCTTTATTTTTTAGCTGGTGGATCTAGGTATTTGTAAACTATTCATCATAATTTGAACTGTTGGCAAAAACTTCTGTCATGCCCGAGTGTCTCTGTCGGGCATCCATGGTTCTATAATCTGGATTCCCGATTAAACCCTCGGCGATAAGACTGGGTTGCGCTTTATCCATTCAGATAATATCCATTTTCAGCCGAAAAAACCGTTCACATCGATCGATCGTATGTTATAAATAGCCTGATTTTTTTACACTTCAACGGTCCTGGCCTTGCAGTCAGGGCGATAACTTTTTATGCTTGACATAACAAGGGGTGGAACATGAGCGAAATCATTGACATCTATGCCCGCGAAATTCTTGATTCCCGCGGCAATCCGACTGTCGAAGTCGAAGTTGCCCTGGAAACCGGTGTTATCGGCCGTGCAGCGGTTCCAAGCGGAGCATCCACCGGAGAGCGGGAAGCACTGGAACTGCGCGATGGCGACCAGGGACGTTATCTCGGCAAGGGCGTCCTGAAAGCTGTGGAACACGTCAACGAAGTGATCGCCGCCGAACTGATCGGCTGGGAAGCCAGTGATCAGATCGGGATCGACCGCAAACTGCTGGCCCTCGACGGCACAGATTTCAAGAGCAAGCTCGGCGCCAACGCCCTGCTCGGTGTCTCCATGGCCTGCGCCAAAGCTGCGGCCGAAGATGCCGGGCTGCCCCTTTATCAATATATCGGCGGCGCCAACGCCAAGGAATTACCTCTGCCGATGATGAATATCATCAACGGCGGCGAGCATGCCGATAACAACGTGGATATTCAGGAGTTCATGATCATGCCGGCCGGTGCCGACAGCTTCAAAGAAGCGTTGCGGATGGGAGCGGAAATCTTCCACGCACTGAAAAAGGTCCTGAAAGACAAAGGCTACAACACCTCTGTCGGTGACGAGGGCGGGTTCGCTCCCAACCTGAAAAGCAATGAAGAGGCCCTGCAGGTGATCATGGAAGCGATCGAGGCAGCGGGTTACAAACCGGGTGAAGATATCCTGCTGGCCCTGGATGTTGCGGCCTCGGAAATCTACAAAAACGGCAAGTACAACTTCGCCAATGAAGAACAGGCGATCAAAACCGCTGCGGAAACCGTTGCCTTTTATGAGGACCTGGTCGATCGCTACCCGATCATCTCCATCGAAGACGGCTTGGCTGAAAATGATTGGGACGGTTGGAAACTGATGACCGAGAAACTGGGGGACAAAATTCAGATTGTCGGCGATGACCTGTTCGTGACCAACACGAAAATCCTCAAAGAGGGGATCGACAAAGGGATCGCAAACTCAATTCTGATCAAGGTCAACCAGATCGGCACCCTGACCGAAACGCTGGAAGCGATCGAGATGGCCAAGCGTGCCGGCTACACCGCCGTGGTCTCGCACCGCTCCGGTGAAACCGAAGACACCACCATCGCCGACCTGGCCGTGGCCACCAACGCAGGTCAGATCAAAACCGGCTCTCTGTGCCGCACTGACCGCGTCTGTAAATACAACCAGCTGCTGCGCATCGAAGATGAGCTGGATAACACTGCGATATTCAGCGGCAAAGAGGTTTTTTATAACCTGCGTTAAAAAACTTGGGGACAGAATTAATTCTATCCCCTCCCCGAACCCAAAGAGCCTGTGGACTCTCGACCACAGGCTCTTTTATATCTCTATCAACAAAAGACGTTAACCCGGGAAAAGTAAATAACTGCTCCCTTCCTTCTCCCGTTTCAACTGCCCATTATCAGCCATTTCTTTCAACACCCGCTGCAATTGCTTCTTATTCTCAGCAGAGAAAATCGTGTAAAGTTCGGTCTGTTTGATCCCCGGTTGTTTGGCGATTTCTGCCAGCACTTTTTCTTCAACCCTCGCCGGTTCAGTCCCGCCTGCGGAAGTTTCCTCTTTTTTTTCAACAACAGTGGCTACCATTTCGGACCCAACGTTCTCAACTACAACAGGTTCTTGTGCCATCGTGTCACTGGCCATTTCCACTTCCTGCTCTGCACGGATTTCCCGCTCTATCGACATCATCTTCTGGTAAAAATAGAAACCCGCACCGACAAGCAACAGTAGCAAAATAAACCAAAACATTTACACCTCCTGATCTGATGTTTCCTCACTGTCAGCATGAAACCAACGATCAAACCAACCACGATGATCCTTTTCCGCGAGGATCTTTAAATCATTCGGCCCCAGCCAAATCCCTCCGCAACTCGGGCATTTATCCAGTGGAACACCTCGGAATATCATCGGTTTTATCATATCGCCACATTTCGGGCAACGTTCTTTACAGTACCCTTTTGCCAAAATCTCCTCAGCATCATATTTCATTTTGTCGAGGATTTCCCGTTCTTTCTTGTGAAAGTATTCGTTTTCCAATGCTTTTTTACGATCCTCCCAAGCGTTTGTCATAACAGCCTCCTTTTTTCGGGGTTGGCTAAAGTAAAAGAATAACCAAGACTACAGACCAAGAAGCAACCGGAAGCCACAAAAACACCTGTGCTAACAGTGATGGCGACGCCATCAACTGTGAGTTTTCAATCGGTACTGACCGGCGCCATAGCCGGCACTTTTGCCCAAATTGAACAGGCTGCCAAGTTGCAATAACCAAATAATTTCTGCTAAGGCACTCCCGGCGAGCTGTAAATGACCGAGCAACCCGCCCAGCCTTTGCCGACTGTCATGGCCCTCCAGACAGCGCCATTCTTGCCAATGCAGCCTGTTTTCAAGCACGACGACTTGCTCTGCCCGACGAATCAGCTCTTGAGGGTTCTTGACCGCTTCAACACCGGCATGACAAGAAATCATGGCAGAAACACGGCGCAAAACAAACGGGAACAGATCAGCAAACTTAGCTTTAAACAGGGGTTTCTTCTTCTGCAAAAGACGTAAAGGACTGACAATCTCTAAAATCAACTGCTCAACATCCAGGGTCTGTCGTTCCAACCACCAATGCAGGTCACTGACCGGCGGAGTCATCACCCGGGGAGATTTTCCACCGGTCCAGAGCATCGCCCGCACACCACTGGAATCTTCTGACTCGACCCCTTCCAAACGAAATTGGCCATGGCCGTGATAAAGTCCCTGTTGGCCGAGTTGTTGTAGTAGGGTCACAAATGCGGCGATCCCGTTGATCCCATTGCCGAGAAACAGTGCCGGCAGCACAATCCGTTGTTTTGGTTGCTGCAAACCATGAAGTTGCGGATCGGGATAAAGCACCAATGCCGGAGCAGGACGTTGCGCCTGACGACGAATCAATGGGTCGGTCGGCAACGCAGGCTGCAAAAGAGCCTTCAGTTGCTCAACATCATCCGCAGAACCCCATCCCTCAAGCGTCCGCAGCGCCTGCAACAGCTCGCGCCGCAATTGCAACAGACCTGAAGGCGGCAGAGAAAAATAATCGCTGATCTCCAGGTGAAAATAAAGTTTGGCGTATTCAACCCGTTTCAATTCAGCAGGAACGGGGGGCAGATAACTCATGCACACTCCGATTTGTTTGCGCCATGGCAGACTTTCTGATATAGCAGTCTAGGAGGTTGTCCGAGAATACGAGCCGTAGCGAGAAATCGGCTGTTCGAGGACAGATTTTCGTAGGTTTGAGAGCGAATAGCACCGCTATTTGTCGAAAACATACGGAAATATGAACCGATCAGACGG
>WTCI01000154.1 GCA_013138655.1 Desulfuromonadaceae bacterium
GTTCATGGACTCGAATGGAAATCCGGCTGTAAATCTCCGTACCGGTAATTTGCTCCAGTATCGGTGCCCGCTCATCTGGTGCCGCCTGCAGGAATGCCGCGAATCCGCCCTGAGCAAGAAGCATGGATCGGGTGAAGCGGTCAAAGTCCATGCCGGTGACCGTTTCAATCTGTCCGGCAACACCGCGCAGCTTCGCCTCGAAAATTTGCCCGGAATCTGCGTCCGCAATCTCATGTTTGGGGGCCTGTAGCTCGCCGTCAGGCTTTTTTCGCGCCCGATGCTGGCTCCAATGACAGCGGAATCGCCCGGCTTGCGTTTCAAAGGTTGCCTCGGCAAAACACTCGCCGGTTTGCCGGGACATGATTTCATTGCCGCTCTTGGTGATCCTATTAAGGCGGGGTGTGCGCCCATAGAGAGCCAGGCAGATGGCATCGAGAATGGTTGTCTTGCCTGCGCCGGTTGGACCGGTAATGGCGAAGATGCCATCGGCGGCGAAAGTGGGGTGGGTAAGGTCAATTTTCCATTCGCCGGCGAGTGAATTTAAGTTTTTGAAACGTACCTGCAGTATCCGCATTGACCACCTCTCTATTCTGCCCGGGTATCATCTTCATAGAGAGACGTGACGGTCTCCTGGTAGGCACGAAGCAATTCGGGTCGCTGCTCTTCGGGCACATCGTGAACCGACAGGCAGCGCTCGAACACATCATTGATATTCAGGTCATCCAGCGTTTCGTCATCGTGGATTTGCTTGAGCACGCGGTCGATGATCCGGTTGTTCTTCACCCGCAGAATCTCCATCTCCGTACCGGAAACAGCAGCTTCCAGGCGCTCGCGTAAATCGCCGATCACTTCCTCGCCTTCGTACACGACTTCCAGCCAGGCCCGGCATTGAGTGGCAGAAAGCTCAAGAATCATGGCTGAAATCTCTTCCCAAGATCCCCGAATGCGCTCAAGCCTTTGGAAAACAGGCACACCGGCAAGCTTCACCGAAGCTTCGCCACCGGCAAACTCAACCAGGCAGACGCTCTTTTCCTGCCGTGCTTCTCCAAAGCCCATCGGCAGAGGAGAACCGCTATAACGCATCACCTCTGAGCCGTTAACCTTCTGAGGAACGTGCAGGTGTCCCAGTGCCAGATAATCGATACAAGCCGGAAAAATTCCCGAGGTTACATGGGCAAGCGATCCGACATAAAGCTCACGGACACCGTCGCCATCGACCGTTTGTCCCCCGGCAGTAAAGAGATGCCCCGTGGCGATGATGGGGATCCGGACACCCAGGTTCTTGCGCTTCTGTTCGGCCAGCGCCGCCACCTCGGAATAGTGGCTGCGGATGCCATCGATCAGTTTGCGCTCTTTGTCTTCAATACTTTCGCCGGCTTCCGCCACCCGAATGTCCCGATCCCGCAGATAGGGGACAGCACAAACGATAAGCTCGGGCGCGCCTTGCTGATTACTGAGAAGCAGAACCTCGTCTTCAAGATTCTCTGTGACAGCACCGATCACATGGACATTGAGGGCTCGAAGCAGCTCCTTGGGGGCATTCAGGAACGATGGCGAATCATGGTTGCCCGCGATGATAATGACATGGCGGCAAGAGGAGGCGGCAACGCGGCACAAAAATCGGTAATAAAGCTCCTGGGCACGGTTACTCGGGGTACTTGTGTCGAAAACATCGCCGGCGACCAGAAGGGCATCGACCTGCTCCCGGCGGATTGTCTCGGCCAGCCAGAGCAGAAAGGAGGCAAATTCATCGTAGCGTTTGCGCCCGTATAGAGTGCGCCCAATGTGCCAATCCGAGGTGTGGAGGATTTTCATTTTTTTTGGCTCTTCTGTAGAATCTGCGGGTCGAGGGAGTTAAAAAATAGGCAATCTGTTCAGCACAGTACAAAAGACTGTCATTCCGGCAGGATTTTAGCCGGAATCCAGAGTTCAGAAAACAGAAAGACTGGATCCCCGATAGCAGCACTCGGGGATGACAGGCGTTTTTTCTCCTGATCTGATAATGCTTAATAGTTACAAAAAATAGAGCATTGTTTCACCTCTTGAGGTTAGGATGATTTTGACAAGAAATTATCCATATCAAGAAATGAGGTAACTGTTCAGCAAGATGTGCTGGTGGTGCCCATGGAAAGGGTGTCTGTCGCCCGGATGGCGACAGTCAAGCCCCAGGGATGGGTTCATGCGGCCCTTGGAATGGGCGGCACCAGCACATCAGCACCCGTTCTGAATAGTTACGAAATGAGAAGCAATGCCGATCAAGACTTTACTGAACAAAGTCGAACGTTTCAAGTCGTTTGTTTACGCTGTCGTCTGCGTTATTATGCAGTTTCGTAAACCACCCGCTATGCAGGTGGTCAGTGAAACTGCTGTCACTTCGGAGGACTTCTCTTGACTGCTGACCTCTCAACCCTTATCGCTGCTGCGGAAACCGGGGCACTGATCCTGACCGCCAATGAACGCCTGTTTCGTTATTTACGCGGTCTTTATGATCAGACAATGCAGGCTGCCGGTAAAAAGGTCTGGGATACGCCGCAGATTATCAGTTATCAGGGGTGGCAGAGTCGCAGCCTGTCAGAATTGGGGGAGAGCTGGCGACTGCTTGGCAAAAATCCGGCCTTACGTCTCTGGGAACAGTTGATTGAGGATTCCTGCCGCGGCAGCGACCTGGAACTCCTCCAGGTGGGTAAAACCGCCGAAAAAGCCCACGAGGCATACCAAGCCCTCATGGAACATGGCGTCTCCCTTGATGGGTATTTCCTGACCGATGATCAGCGTATCTTTAAAACGTGGCTGAAATGGTTCAGCGCCGAATGTCAGCGTCAACAGTGGCTTGATCGCAGTCAACTGCCGGCCCGCATCTGCCGGGCACTTGAAGTTGGAGACCTGCCGCTGCCACAGCAGATGTTCCTGGTCGGTTTTGATCAGTTGCCGCCGGGGGCTGAATTGCTGCAGCGAACCTGTCACTCTCTGGGGGGACGCTGTGATGAGTTTCAATTCCAGCCCGATGTGGCGTCCCGTCAGCGCCTGGTCGCCGCACCGGATGCCGATCAGGAGATAGAACTCGCTGCCCGCTGGGCAAGGCAACTGCTCGACCAGGGTGTCGAATCGATCGGTGTGGTGGTCCCGGATCTCAAGGTCAGGCGGAAGAAAATTGAACGGGTTTTCCGTGCCCAGATCGATCCCGGGGCTGCTCCCGGTCTGCAGGATGAAGAGGCGAACTTCACCCTGTCGCTGGGTGGACCATTGATTGAACAGGGGGTGATTCATGCGGCCTGTGAAATTCTGGCGGTCGCTCAACAACTGACACTGGAGCAGGTCTCATTCCTGCTGCGGACTCCCTACCTGGGAGCCAGCCAGCTGGAGGCGGACAGCCGGGCCCGGCTCGATCGTCGTCTCAGATCCTTCCGCCAGCAGCAGATCTCCCTGAGCCGGTTCACGAATCTGGTCGCAGAAGATGATCAGCAAAAAAATCTGACAACAATCTGCAACCAATTGAAAGAAGCAAACAGCGAGAAATCTACCCGTCTGCCGGGAGGCTGGGCCGAGCGATTTACTGCGGAACTGCAAAAGGTGGGCTGGCCGGGGGATCGTCCTCGTTCCAGTCGTGAGTTCCAGGCGCTCAAAGCCTGGCGTGAAAAACTGTTGCCGTCCCTGGCAGCCCTCGATCAGGTATCACAGCCGATCGGTCGACGACAGGCCCTGGCATTGCTGCGTCGTCTGGTCAAGGAGATCGATTTCCAGTTGGAATCTCCAACCGGGCCGCTACAGGTGATCGGGCTGCTTGAGTCGGGCGGGCTACATTTTGAACATCTCTGGGTGATGGGGCTGAGTGAAACTACCTTGCCGGCCGCCGCGCGCCCGAATCCGTTTATCCCTTATGAATTGCAAGAAAACTATGGCATGCCGCATGCCAGCGCTGCCCGTGAGCTGGCTTTTGCCGAGCGGGTGATTGAACGTTTAAAAACCGCCAGCCCGGATATCATCTTCAGCTACCCGCTCTGGGAGGGGGATTGTGAACTTCGCCCCAGCCCGTTGCTACCGGAAGAAACGGGCAAGTCAGACATCACACTGGCAGATGCTCAGGATTTTTTATCATTGATTCGTCAGAATCTTCCGGTTCTTCAGCAACTGAAAGATGATCAGGGGCCGGAGTTGGAGGACGGTAAAGGGAGTGGCGGAACCGGGATCCTCAAGGACCAGGCCCATTGCCCCTTCCGAGCCTTTGTTCACTATCGGCTGGCTGGTCGTGAGCTCGACAAGGCTTCCCCCGGACTGGATGCCCTGACCCGTGGGGATCTTGTCCATCTGGCTCTTGAACGTTTATGGACGCGACTACAAGATCAGCAGGCACTGCTGCAACTCTCCGAGGACGAGCAACGCTCAATGCTGAGCGAGTTGGTGGAGCGATCGGTTGAGGACTATTTTGCCAAGGGCAACCGGCCCTCTGAACAACTCCTGCAACTGGAGAAGGAACGGATTGCCACACTGATTGATGACTGGCTGACAACCGTTGAACGACAGCGTGATCCCTTCCGGGTTGCCGAACTGGAGCAGGAACACGTGGAACAAATCGGCCCCCTACAGATTAAAACCAAGGTGGATCGGATCGATGAGTTGGCAGCAGGCCACCGCGTGATCCTTGATTACAAGACGGGTTCCAGCCTCAAGCCGGAGGACCTTTTCAGGGAGCCACTCCTTGAGCCGCAGCTGCCGATCTATGCGGTCGCCGAAAAAGGGACCGAAGCGGACGCTGTCGCTTTTGCTCAGGTACGACGGGGTGACTGCAAACTGCTCGGTGTGGTCAGGGAGCAGGGGATGCTCGGGAAAGTCAAAGATCTGTCGGGCTATGCGCAGGCGGTTGAGCGCGGGATCACGGCTTGGCCGCAGTTGCTTGACGATTGGCGCGGGCAGTTGGAGCAATTGGCCGAAGATTTTGTTGCCGGACAGGCCCGGGTTCGCCCTTTTGATCTGCAGCGTAGTTGCCAGTATTGCGATCTGCGAGGGCTCTGCAGGATCGATGAAGCTGCTGTTGTTGAGGGGGGTGAATGATGATCGCTGATGTTTTGCAGCGTGATGCTGCCATTGATGTTACCCAATCCTGCATTGTGCAGGCCCCGGCCGGTTCCGGTAAAACCGAGCTGCTGATTCAACGTTTTCTCGCCCTGCTGGGAACGGTCGAACGGCCGAATCAGATTCTGGCGATCACCTTTACCCGTAAAGCGGCAGGAGAAATGCGTCAGCGCTTGTTTCTGGCGCTGACCGCTGCACAGCATTGCCCACGGCCTGAGAAAGCTCACGAAGCGAAAACCTGGGATCTAGCCAAGCGGGCGCTGCAGAAGCAGGGTGATCAGCTGCTAAGCAATCCGGCCCAATTATCAATCCAGACCATCGACAGTTTCAATGCTTCCCTGGTGCGTAAGATGCCTTGGCTGTCACGTTTCGGGGCGCTGCCGGAACTGGCCGATGATGCCGAACCGCTCTATCTGCAGGCGGTTGAGCAGTTATTGAGGCGGCTGGATACTCAGGGGCCGGGCAGCGGGCAGTTGCGCCTGTTACTCGGCCACCTCGACAATCAGGTGAGCCAGCTACAGAGGATGTTGGTCGACATGCTGAAACGGCGCGACCAGTGGCTGCGACATCTGCTAAAAAACGATCCTGATCCACGGGCGACATTGGAAGCTGGATTGGAAAAGATGGTCACCGGGCAATTGGCGAACTTACGCAGCGAGTATCCGCCTGTATTCGTTGCAGAGTTACTGTTCTGCGTGCGTTTTGCGGCGGCCAATCTTGATTGTTTGATTTTGCGGGAAGTTGCTGAATTACAGCAATTACCGGGGAGCGAGGCCGCAGACCTGTCGCTCTGGCAGGCGCTGGCTGAATTTGTTCTGACGGGGAAGAATGAACTGCGCAAATCGGTCAACGTCAAGAACGGGTTTCCCCCCGGCGCAGAAAATAAAGAGGCCAAGCAACGGATGCTTGAGCTGTTGCGGGCACTGGTGGACTCACCGGAGTTTGTCGCCCGCCTGATCGCTGTCCGCCAACTGCCGGGGGTGACCTATGCTGAGAATCAGTGGCCGATTCTGCAATGCCTGGTTGAGCTGTTGCCGATGCTGGTCGCCGAGTTGTGGCTGGTGTTCCGCGGGCAGGGGCAGGCCGACTATGCGGAAATCGCCCTGAAAGCGAAACGGGCGCTTGGCGCTGCGGACAATCCCACCGAGTTGCTGCTGCGTACCGATAACGATCTGCAGCATATTCTGGTCGATGAATTTCAGGATACCTCCTGGCTGCAGTATGAACTGCTGTTGATTCTTACTGCCGGTTGGAGTGACGGGGATGGCCGGACCCTGTTTCTGGTCGGTGACCCGATGCAGTCGATCTATCGTTTCCGTGAAGCCGAGGTCGGTCTGTTCCTGCGTGTTTTTGCGGGACGACTGGGGGAGAAGGGGCCGAGATTGAAACCCTTGCAGCTTCGCTGTAACTTCCGTTCGCAGGAGGGCATTGTTTCCTGGGTGAATCGCAGCTTTGCCGATATTTTCCCTGAACAGGTCGATATCGCTTCCGGCGCGGTTCCGCTGGCCGCAGCAACGGCAGTGGATCCGGCGCTGCCGGGCCCGGCCTGTTGTCTGCATCCGTTCAGCGGTCGCGATGACCAGGCCGAAGCGGAACAGGTGCTGCATCTGGTGCAGCAGGCAGGTCTGGAAGATCCGCATCAGACCATTGCCATCCTGGTGCGTGGCCGAAAACATCTGCAAGCGATTCTGCCGGTGCTGCCGCCGCACGGGTTGAAATATCAGGCCCGGGATATCGATC
>WTCI01000295.1 GCA_013138655.1 Desulfuromonadaceae bacterium
CCACCATTGAAACTCGCTTAATCCTTAAGCAGGAAGCTCACAAGGGAATAACTCCGTTGCTGTTTTTTAAAGAAGGATTGAGTTTTGAAGGGACAGAGCGCACCCTGATCCTGACCAACGTCGGGCCGGCCCACAGTCAGGGTGACATGATTGCCTACGTTCCACAAAGCAAGATTCTGTTCACCAGCGATCTACTCTATTTTAACAGTGTCGGCTTTCTCGGTGCAGGTTCACTTTATGATTGGGTGCAAGTTCTTGACGGGCTTGACTCTTTGCCCGCAGAAATCATCATCCCCGGCTTCGGCCCAATCGGCAACCGAAACGACTTACAACAATTCGAAAACTACCTGAAGGCATTTCTCACTGAGATTCTTCGCCACATTGAAAAGGGCAACAGTCTCGAAACCACCTTAAATACATTCAGCTTGCCTCAATACAAGTCCCTCCCCGGCTACCCGGACTTCACTCCTGGAAATATTGAACGAGCCTATCGACAATTGAAAGAATGATAGCAAGAAAACATATTTAATTTTGCCAATGAAAAATAATTTTTTTTAGGCTGGGATTCTTTATAACTTTCTGTTAATCTTTGCGACAGCTCAACAGAATTGGAGGAAAGATATGAAAAACGTTCTGATTGTGGATGACAGTATTGCTGTTTCCCGTCAGCTGGAAAAAATCATCGATGATGGCAAGGAGTTCAAAGTCATTGCCCAAGGCCGCAATGGTGCCGAGGCGATCAAACTCTGCCAGCAGCATAAACCGGATATTGTTTGCCTGGACATGAATATGCCGGTCATGGACGGATTAACCGCTTTGCGCACTCTGATGCAGTTAATGCCGGATCTGCCGGTCGTTATGGTCACATCTTTGGGCGGGGTCGGGGATAAGTACACCGAAGCAATTCGCCTCGGCGCAAGGGATGTCATTTCCAAGCCGTTCGAAAAAGAATCTGTTTTGGACATGTTACGACGTCTTTAAGTCGTGCAATCTATATGCGACAGGGAGAACAGTGAATGCCGGTTAAATTCTTTGGTCAATTTATGGTTGAAAAAGGCGCGATCACCCGGATGGCCTTACTGCAGGCAATAGATCTGCAAGAGAAGACGAACCTGAAATTCGGTGAGGTGGTGATCGAAATGGGCTTGATAGGCAAGGAGGATATTGCCCGGATTCATCTAGCACAGCGCAGTGAAGACCTACATTTTGGCGACATGGCCGTTAAAATGGGATTTATTACCGAAGATCAAGTGCAACAGGTCCTGACCCGGCAAAGAAATAGCCATCTTTATATCGGCGAAGCTCTTGTCAAAGTGGGGGCGATCTCGGAACAGAGTCTGGAAAAATATCTGGCGGACTTCAAGCAGGACCAAGCCGGTTACATTTCCGAGAAAATCGAAATTCCGGCCGATGTACCACACCAGCCAATCTGGGAAATGGTCGCTGACCTGACCTACAAGATGCTGACCCGTGTTGTCGGCATCACCTTTCGTCCCGGACCCTGCACCATCATCGATAAAATGCCCGCCCGCCCGATCATCGCCGAAATGGGCTTTTCCGGTTCGGTCAGTGCCCGCTACCTGCTTTCCGTCTCTGAAAACACACGAAATCTGGTGGCTAAAGCGATCCTCGCTGAAGATTCAGTGGAGAATGAATCTGTCGAGATTCTGGATGACTCGGTCAAAGAGTTCGTCAACATCGTTTGCGGCAATATTGCGGCAAAAGCTGCTCAACTGGGACATAGTATCGACATCACACCGCCGGAAATGCGTGACGACAGTGCGCATGGCATCGCAGTTCCGGAAAAACACACCGGTTTAATGTTTCCTGTCTACCTGTCTGACGGCGAAATTTTTGAGCTGACGATCTTTATTGCTGATCGTTAGTGTTCCATGCTCAAGCCGCTGGTTTTACTGACAACCATCTCCTGCGGAAGTTGGCTGGGCTGGTACTGCGGTTCCCCCGGCGGGCTGATGGGATCTTATCTTGCCGCAGTTTCAGGGGCCTCCATCGGACTGTATATTGGTCGTCAGGTGCAACGAAACATGGCTGGCGATTGAAATAGTGTCCGTCCGGAAACGGCCCTTTTCCGCGATCTCGGCGTAAATCAGCGCGCCCACTTGTGCGGCGTACCGGCGTGCGCCTCCGCTTAACCCCTTGATTTTCCTGGCCTCCCTGGCGTAAAACCCCAGCACTTCAGATCGTCGGTGATAGTCCACAAAGGCAGTTCAGTCCTGCATTTACTTTTTTTGCGAGACCATCAACTATGGCAAAAGTCGCGCAGAAACCGGCACTCTTAATTGCGGAACTTTTTGATAATCAGTGCCGATTATAACGTAGCCACCGAGGCGTTTTTTCTGTTCGGGAAATTCCGCTTCTATTGTCAATTCAACCTGCCCTTTGGGTCGCAGCAGCAAACTACTGAGCGTGGCCCTGACCGCAGGATCGGTTGCATGGGCCGGCACCAGTTTAACACTGTGCGTTCCTTGATTGACGATCTTCACCACTGCCCGCAGTGCGGTTCCCGCCTTGACTTTCCCCCAATTGATGCGATCAGGGGCATAAGAAATTTCCGGTTTCACGGTCCCGAACATACTGAAAGATACTTGTGGAAAATTTGGATCGTTTGAGTCCAGGGAAACGGCTTTGCTGATCGCCCCCTTAAACCTGGTAGAATCAAAGGTCACCCTGACTTCACCCAAATCGCCGGGAGCAAGACGAGTCGCGGACAGAAGTGCGACTGTACAACCGCAGGAACTCCGCAAATTTCCCAGTTGCAGAATCTGATCACCCGCATTACGAAACCTGAAAACATAATCAACCCGTTTGCCCTGAATAATTTCGCCGAAACCATAATTTAACTGATCCGCCGAAAATTTCGGCCCGGCAATACTTTCCACAGCAAACCCGATGACAATCAAGAACAACAGTAACAGAACTCGCACAGACATAAATCATCTCCAATCAAGTCACAATTCTAACGGCTTTGAATTATAACACATCCTTTTTATAAAAGTCCCTGCACTGAAGCGTTTCAATTGACAGACAAGAGAGCTTCCTGCTATAGCTTGCTGTTAGTCACATCTAACTTAGGGGCTTAAAAGAACCTATGGTGGAACATAACCGCAGAATCCTTTTTTCCCGCGAAAAAATAGCCACTGAGGTACGCCGTCTCGGCCAGGAAATCAGTCGTGATTACGGCAACCAGGAGATCATGCTGGTCGGTGTTTTAAAAGGCTCTTTTCTGTTTATCGCCGATCTGATTCGCGAGATTCAATCACCGGCCGTTGTCGACTTTGTGCGTCTGGCAAGTTACGGCTCCGGCACACAGACTTCCGGACTCATTGAATTCCGCAAAGAACTGGAAATGCCGATCCGGGATCGTGATGTTATTATTGTCGAAGATATTGTCGACAGTGGCTACACCCTTGAGTGTCTCTACAATAAATTACTGCTGCAACAACCCCGTTCCCTGAAAATCTGTACCCTGATTGATAAACGGGCACGGCGGGAGGTCGAGATTAAAGCGGATTACATCGGCATCAGCATGGATGACGGGTTCATTGTCGGCTATGGCCTTGATCACAATGAACAGTATCGTAACCTGCCGGATATATACCTGGTGGAAAACGTCTGATTGCCTTGTCTTACTGATGGATACGGAACCCACCCAGCTGGGATCATGGCAAAGGAGATAAACAGATGGTCATAATCTGTCCCGAATGCTCGACAAAATTCCGCGTCAATTCTGAACGCATCCCCACCAGCGGTACAAAAGTTCGCTGTGCACGCTGCAAACATGTTTTCTTCACCGAAAAACCGGTTGAAGAGACAATGGTGCAACCGGCAGCACCGGAAACTCCAGCCGTCGCAGTGGAATCAGAACAAATTAAAACAGCGCCCGCCGTTGCCTTGACTGCCGATGAACCAACGACAGTAACAGAACCGTCTGCGGATAAATTGATGAGTGACAGAGGTGAAGAGAGCGATTTCAGCTATGAAAAATTTCGTGAGCGGGACCCGGCAAAAACCGCAGAGGAAGACTTTACCTTCGGCGATACGGCAGATGAAGAAGCGACGTCTCAAGAGACATCAGACCTGCCGAAAGATGAGGATGATTTCACTTTTCCAGAACCGGCACCGGCGCAATTAAGTGAAGCTGATAACCAGGCAGCCCTTGATGAAGAGCTGGATCAGACACCGGAAACCGTAGCTGATCCGATGCCCGAGGCGGCCGGTGATGAGTCTGCTGACATATTTCCCGCTGAGGAGGAGATTCCTGCTGAACCTGAAGTCACCCCTGCAGCCGTCACAACAAAAAGGGGTGGCGGATCTTCCAGCGCGCTGCGCATCCTCCTGCTCCTGCTCCTGGGACTGCTGCTCATTG
>WTCI01000306.1 GCA_013138655.1 Desulfuromonadaceae bacterium
AGGCCTGACCGATAATGATCGGACCGGCGCCGATAATCAGAATTTTTTTGATGTCTGTACGTTTAGGCATGGATGTTCCTTATATTTGGTTCTTATATTTTGCCATCATTTCGATGAAACGGGAAAATAGATACTGCGCGTCGTGCGGACCGGGCGAAGCTTCCGGGTGGTACTGGACAGAAAAGGCCGGTAACTCCACATGTTGAATCCCTTCAACGGTATTGTCGTTGAGGTTAATATGGGTCACCTTGATCTGTTCATTGAGCGTCTCTTGATCGACCGCGAAGCCATGATTTTGTGAAGTAATTTCAACCTGTTGTCGTTGATAATCAAGGACCGGTTGGTTACCGCCCCGATGCCCGAATTTCAGTTTATAGGTAGCGCCGCCCAAAGCGATCGACAAAAGCTGATGGCCGAGGCAGATGCCGAAAATCGGCACTTTGCCGAGCAGTTTAACGATATTCTCCTGGGCGTATTTGATCGGTTCCGGATCGCCCGGACCGTTACTGAGGAAAACCCCATCCGGGTTCATCTGCAAAACTTCTTCAGCCGTTGTTGTTGCCGGGACAATCGTAACATCGCAGCCGGAGGACACCAGATTACGCAAAATGTTGCGTTTGATACCGTAATCGTAGGCGACAACCTTATAAGGCAACTGTCGGTTGCTGCTGTCAGCGTAACCATCATCGAGCGTCCAGACTCCCTGGGACCAGTGATAACTTGTTTTGCAGGTGACCTCCTTAACCAGGTCCCGCCCAAGCAGCCCGGGCGTTTGTCCGGCTTTTTCGATCAGGCGTTCAGGATCACTGTCAACGGAAGAGACGATACCGACCTGCGCGCCCTTATTGCGGATATGCCGCACCAGGGCCCTGGTGTCGATCCCCTCAATCCCGACAACCCCGTTTTCCTTCAGGTAGGCATCCAGAGTCATTTCAGAACGGAAATTACTTGGGAAGGGGCAGGATTCCTTGACCACGAACGCCGACAGGAAAGGCTTGCAGGATTCAACATCTTCGGAATTGATGCCGCAGTTACCGATCTGCGGGTAAGTCATGGTGACGATTTCACCACAATAGGAGGGGTCGGTAAGAATCTCCTGATAGCCGGTCATGCTGGTGTTAAAGACCACCTCGCCTGTCGCTTCACCGATTGCACCCAGTGCTTTGCCCGCGAAAACCTTGCCGTCAGCAAGGGCCAGAATTGCTTTCATTGAGACCTCTTGATTCCAAGAAATAACTTTAAGTATGTATGCTTAACTTCTGTTATAGACTTCTTTTCCAGCCAATAATGTTTTCATGGCGCACCCTTTGAGTTGCTGGCCGGCCCATGGTGTGTTTCGGCTTTTTGATTGCAACTTGGCCGGATCCACAGTCCATTCTTTATTCGGGTTGATCAGGGTGATATCCGCCACCGCACCAACGGAAAGCGTTCCCCGATCAATACCGAGAATTTTGGCCGGCTGACAGGTGATCAGGGCGATCGCCTGGGAAAGGGTCAACACTTTTTCACCGACCAGCTTAAGGGTCAGGGGTAAAAGTGTTTCCAGGCCAATGATGCCATTCATGGCAATGGCAAATTCAACATTTTTCTCATCATGATGATGAGGAGCATGATCGGTGGCGATGGCATCAATCGTTCCGTCCGCCAGGCCGACCCGAACCGCATCCACATTTTCCCGGCTGCGGAGCGGCGGGTTCATCTTGGCATTGGTGTTGTAACCACGGACAGCTTCGTCGGTGAGCATGAAATGGTGCGGCGTGGCCTCACAGGTCACCCGTACGTCCCGCTTTTTCGCCAGGCGCACCAATTCGACACTGCCCTTGGTCGAGACATGGGCAACATGCAGGTGGCTGCCGGTCAACTCGGCCAGCATGATATCGCGAGCGGTTATGGCCTCTTCAGCGACCCACGGGATGCCTTTCAGACCGAGTTCGGTCGCAACCGGACCCTCGTTCATGACACCGTCAGCGACCAGCGAAAGATCTTCTGCGTGAGAAATAATGGGAACATCGAAAGTGCCGGCATATTCCAGGGCCCGGCGCATCATTTCGCCATTTTTAACCGGCAACCCATCGTCAGAGAATCCGACACAGCCGCCCTCTTTCAATTCACCCATTTCGGACAGGATTTCCCCTTTCATCCCCTTGGTGATAGAGCCGATCGGAAAAACATTGATACTCCCCTGCTCTCGGGCTTTACCGATTATATACTTGGTCACGGCCAGGCTATCGTTGACCGGGTCGGTATTCGGCATGCAGGCCACCGAGGTGACTCCGCCCGCCGCCGCCGCTCTGGTCCCGGTCACAATATCCTCTTTGTACTCAAACCCCGGATCGCGCAAATGGACGTGCATGTCGACCAGGCCGGGAGTCACCAGTAGCCCTGCGGCATTGACAACCTCGGCATCGCCGGCATCAATATTAGGGGATAGTTCGGCGACTATCCCGTCGACAATGAGGATATCGAGTTTTTCATCGATGTTATTCGCGGGGTCAATGACCCGTCCCGATTTCACCAGAATTTTCATAGTCATCACCTTTGATGGTCTCGCAAAAAAGAATACGATGTCGCTGAATTTAATCTTGCTGAAGTTTTTCGCCACCGGCAACCAGGTAGAGGAGAGCCATTCTCACGGCAACACCGTTTTCCACCTGATCAAGAATGACATTCTGCGGACCGTCAGCAACCGAAGAAGCAAGTTCAACCCCTCGATTTATCGGGCCGGGATGCATCACAATGGCATCTTTTTTGGCCAACATCAGTTTTTTCTCGTTCAGGCCGAAATAACGCGCATATTCGCGGACCGATGGAATCAGGGAGGCTCCCTGACGTTCGCGCTGGATACGCAGCATCATGACACAATCCGTATCGCGGATGGCATCCTCTATATTCCTGTAAACTTCACAACCCAGCCGCTCAAGTCCCGGCGGCAACATGGTTCCGGGGCCGGCGATACGAACCTTGGCACCGAGCTTTGATAAACAATAGATATTCGAACGCACGACCCGGCTATGGGTGATGTCGCCGACGATGGCCACGGTCAGACCGGCGATCTGCCCTTTGTGTCGGCGAATGGTGAGAGCATCAAGCAAGGCCTGACTGGGATGCTCATGTGTTCCGTCCCCGGCGTTGATGACCGAGCAATTCAGGCGTTCTGCAAGATAATGACAGGCGCCTGACGCGCTATGGCGCATGACGATGATATCGGGATGCATCGCTTCGATATTTTGCGCAGTATCTTGCAGTGTTTCACCTTTAACAACCGAGGATGAAGATGCGCTGATATTAATCGTAT
>WTCI01000153.1 GCA_013138655.1 Desulfuromonadaceae bacterium
ATGAAACCCATTGGAAAAACGGATCGGCAGCTTGGCACGACGTAGCGCCCGCTGGAACATCTTCAGATACTCCAGATGCCCTACCATCCGCGCCCGGCCGCGCTTACTCAGCCGCAAGCGGACCCGCGTCAATTCCTCTGCTTTATCCTCTTCACTCACGCTATCTTGGATTTTCGGCAGGGAAACCGGGGCGACGACATCGGTCAAACGCATGCGCAACTCTTTGAAATCGCAGGCTCCGCAAGCATGGCAATCGCCGTCACGACAATCGGGCGTCGCCGTTTCGGCAAAGGCCTGCTGTCGTTCGCGTAAAAAGAAACTCTTCGGCAACCCGCAGTCAATATGATCCCAGGGGAGGATTTCATTCTCATCTCGCCGGCGCAGATACCAGGCCGGGTCGAGATGGCAATCGGCAAAAGCCTGCTGCCACTTGGTAAAGTCGAAGTGTTCGCGCCAACCGTCAAAGCGGCACCCCAGTTCAACGGCTCGTTCAAGAACCGGTGAAAGCCGCCGGTCGCCACGGGCAAAGACCCCCTCCAGAAAGGAGGATTCCGCCCCATGATACTTGAAACGCAGTTTCTTCTTTTTCAGTCCGTCACGGAGCACCCTCTGCTTACGCAAGGTATCCTCGATACTGATCTGCGCTTCCCATTGAAAAGGAGTATGCGGCTTGGGAATAAATGTCGAAACAGCAACATTGACATCATTGCCGCCGGTCCCTTTGCCACTTCGCTTCACCCGGGCCGCCAGCTCGATCAGCGCCTGCAGATCTTCATCGGTCTCTGTCGGCAGCCCCAGCATGAAATAGAGTTTGACCAATCGCCAACCGAGCCGGTAGGCATTGCCGGTGGTTTCGAGTAGATCGTCCGCGCTGATCCCCTTGTTGATCACAGCCCGCAGCCGCGCACTCCCCGCCTCCGGAGCCAGGGTAAATCCGGTCTTGCGAACTTTCTGGATTTCCTCCATCAGTTCCGGAGTCAGCGAACCGACCCGCAGACTGGGCAAGGACACGGCCACCCGGTCATCGGCGTGTTCGGCCATCAATTGCTGCAACAACGGTTCGATGCACGTGTAATCACCCGTCGACAGCGACAAAAGCGAGATCTCTTCGTAGCCGGAGTTTTCCAGCGCGGTATTGATCAGTTCGCGAATCTTCTCCGGACTACGTTCGCGCACCGGCCGGTAAATGTAACCCGCTTGACAGAAGCGGCAACCGCGGGTACAACCACGCGCGATCTCCATCGCCACCCGGTTGTGCACCGTCTGCATAAAGGGGATGATCGGTCTGTCCGGAACGGGGGCGGTCTCCAGATCGGCCAGAAAACGCCGGCGAACTTTTTCGTAGCTAGATTTCAGAGGCGTTATCTCCGCAATTCTGTTATCCGACCGGTATTTGACAGCAAACAGTTCCGGCACGTAAAAGCCCTCGCGAGTTGCCAATTCCTCCAGCAGTTGCCGACGGGTCCACTCCTCTTGTTTGCCACGCCGAACCAGTTCCGCCAACTCAACAATCGCCTCCTCGCCATCGCCGATCAGGGCGCAATCGAAAAAATCGGCCAGCGGCTCCGGGTTGTAGGCACAGGGTCCTCCAACCACAATCAGCGGCGCACTCTCATCCCGCTGCTCGCGCCGCAACGGCAGCCCGGCCAATTGCAACATGCTGAGCAGGTTGGTGTAGCTGAGTTCGTACTGCAGGGTGAAACCGATGATATCAAAATCGGCCAGCGGCCGATGGGTTTCGAGAGAACAGAGCGGTTGACCATTTTCCCGCAGCCACTGTTCCATATCGGCCCAGGGGGTATAGACCCGCTCGGCGGCCGCCCAGTCGAGGCTGTTGAGAATATGATAAAGGATCGGAAAACCGAGGTGACTCATCCCGACTTCATAGACATCGGGAAAGGCCAGCGCCATACGCACGTCAATCCCGTCATCGGGCTTACAAACGGCACCGAGCTCACCACCGAGATAACGGGACGGGCGAGCCACCCGGGTCAGCGCATCGGCTTGGTATTCAACAGACAAACACTTGACTTTCAGTAAAGCAAAAGGGGCCTAAGTTAGCACCCTTAAGAGTTCAACACAAGCGACTTTCAAGGGTTTTTTCATTCCATAATAGGTCCGCCCCCCTCTAGCGATCGTCTGCCCATGGATTCTCATTCCAAAACTGCTCCCGCAAACGTTCTTCCGGAGATTGTTCCAGAAACTGCTCACGGGAAAAGTCGAAGCGATAATCACCGACGTACTCACTGAGTATTTTGTATGCTGCATTGATCCGGCGGATTTTCTCACCGTCGCTATACTCCCCCTTGTCGGGATGATAGCGGCGCACCAGAAGCCGATGCTGCTCACGGATTTTTTTCCAGGTCGTCTGTTGCGGCAGATCAAACTCCGCCAATGCCAGCTGTAAATCTTCGTAAGTCATCACGCCCTCCCCGGGCAGAAAAAACCGGGCAAAATATCGGTCAGTTCTTGCCAGTATACTGCAAGAAAAATACAGACAAAAGCCACAAATGACGGAATTGACAGCTTGTAAACTTTCAGCATAGGATGACGACTCATTTTGCTCGCAATTTACAGCGGAGTTTTCGTGGCCAGAACAAAAACCATTTTCAGTTGTCAGCAATGTGGCTTTCAAAGCCCGAAATGGCTCGGTAAATGCCCCGACTGCAATCAGTGGAACACCCTGATTGAAGAACTGCCGGTTGCGCAGACAAAACACAGCCGGGCGCTGGCCGCACCCGGAAAACCCCAGAAAATTTCGGAAATCAGCAGCTGCGAAGAGGATCGCCTGCGCTGCGGAATCGGTGAGTTTGACCGGACTCTTGGTGGCGGCGTGGTTCCCGGTTCGCTGATCCTGGTCGGCGGCGACCCGGGCATCGGCAAATCGACCCTGCTGCTGCAAGCGACCCAACAGTTGGCCCAAAAGGGCACTGTCCTCTATGTCACTGCCGAAGAGTCAACCCGGCAGGTCAAATTGCGCGGCGAACGGCTCGGCGTTACGGCAGACCATCTCTACCTGCTGGCGGAAACCTCGCTGGAACAGATCAAAGCCAGGATCAAGGAGCTCAAACCCGACTTTCTGGTGATCGATTCGATCCAGACCATCTTCACCAGCAGTCTCGATTCGGCACCCGGCAGCGTCAGCCAGGTACGTGAATGTACCGGCCAGTTGATGATGCAAGCCAAAGGGGACGGGTTGCCGACCTTTCTGGTCGGCCATGTCACCAAGGACGGCGCCATCGCCGGGCCGCGGGTGCTGGAACACATGGTCGATACGGTCCTCTATTTTGAAGGGGATCCCGGACATCCCTACCGGATTCTGCGCGCGGTGAAAAACCGCTTCGGCTCAACCAACGAAATCGGCGTGTTCGAGATGCAGGGAGATGGGTTGCGCGAAGTCAGCAATCCCTCAGAACTGTTCCTCGCCGAACGCCCGGAAAAGAGCGCCGGTAGCGCCGTCGTCCCCTCGCTGGAAGGGAGCCGACCGATCCTGGTCGAGCTGCAGGCGCTGGTCTCCGCCAGTTCCTTCGGCACCCCGCAGCGGACCGCTATCGGCATCGATCACAAGCGAGTCGCCCTGCTGGTGGCCATCCTGGAGAAGAAGGTTGAGTTGTCGCTGGCGGGTCAGGATATCTTCCTGAACGTCGCCGGCGGGGTTCGCCTTGATGAACCAGCCGTCGACTTGGCGGCGATTGCCGCGCTGGCCTCCAGCCACCTGAACAAGGTCATCGATCCACAGACGGTGCTGTTCGGTGAAGTCGGTCTGACCGGTGAGGTGCGGGCCGTTTCGCAACCGGAACTGCGCGTCAAGGAAGCGGCCCGGCTCGGCTTTAACCGCTGCGTGCTGCCGCAGAGCAGTTTGAAAAACCTCGACATTCCACCGGGGATGCAGCTGATCGGTGTGCGCCATGCCGGCGAGGCCCTGGAGGCTATTTTCATTTAGATGAGGGCGGAATTCCTGTTGCCTCAGCTGCTCCGGAGAGCGTAAATGTCTGAAAAATTCACCCACTTTGACGGTCACGGTCAAGCGATCATGGTCGATGTCGGTGACAAACCGGCCACCCGGCGAGCAGCCCTGGCCACCGGTGAGATCCGCATGCAACCGGAAACGTTGCGGCAAATTCTCGATCACCAGATGGGAAAAGGTGATGTTTTCGCTGTAGCAAGGCTGGCGGGGATCATGGCCGCCAAGCAGACCGCGTCGCTGATACCACTCTGTCACCCGTTGCCACTCAGCTCGATCGAGATCGATTTTATCAGCGATCCATCACGCGGAATCGTCACCATCAACGTCACAACCAAGGTTATCGGCCGGACCGGGGTTGAGATGGAGGCGCTGACAGCGGTGTCGATCACCGCCTTGACGATTTACGATATGTGTAAAGCCATCGACCGGGACATGGTTATCGGCGAAATCTGCCTGCAGAAAAAAACCGGCGGCAAGAGCGGAACCTTCATTCGCAACCAAGTGGTTGGCAAAATTAAGTAAATCTGATAAATTCCGACTTGGCTGATCGATAGAGGAAACGGAGTGTCATGGCACAACATGTTTTCAACATCCGCAGAAGTTTCCTGCTCCCCTTGGGACTGATTGTTTTGCTCACCCTGATCCTTCTGATCAGTTGTCTGTTGCTGCAGGTTCCCTTGGCCAAAACCCTGATTCTGGCAGCATTTATGCTCCCCGCCATCCTCCTGTTTGCGGAAAGCTGTCTGCGCCGGGTTTACATTGAGGACGATGGCGTCCAGATCAACAAGCTGTTTCGGAACAAACGGATCAGCTATGCTGAAATGACAGAAATCGACACGGTGGTGGTTCGCAAACGGGCTTTTGTCAGTCTCAGCAGCGAAACGGACTTTATTATCCTCTCCAACAGCTACGACCATTTCGATCAATTACTCACAGAGTTACTGGCCAGAGCCCCGGCAACTGTCATCAGCGAGGAAACCAAAAAGCTTGCGAGTCAGCCGGCGAAAAAAAGCAGCGATATGTTTTCGGCCTGGCTTGCAGTTGCGGTTCTGGTCGTGATTATTTATGTGCAAATAAAGGGCGCATTTTAACTGCGGTTCAGGTTAATATGGCGGAAATACTCAGTGGACAGATAGACTGCAAGGACGAGTGTTATGGATGAAAAAATCTTGGCAGAATTCAAAGAACTGTTGCAGCAACAGATGAGTGACCTGCTGCAGGATGCGGGCAAAACTGTTTCGGGAATGACTGAAGAGAAAAGTAATTTTCCTGACCCGACGGATCGGGCCTCGCTGGAATCGGATCGAAATTTTGAACTGCGGATCCGCGATCGTGAACGCAAACTGATCAACAAAATCCACCAGGCGCTGGAACGGATCGATGACGGCACTTTCGGCTTCTGTGAAAGTTGTGAAGAGCTGATCGGAACCGAACGTTTGCGGGTACGACCGGTCACGACCCTCTGTATCGACTGTAAGACTGAGGAAGAGCGCCAGGAACGGATCAGCTAAGTCAAGAATTTGCATAACAAGGGGCATCGGGGTAGCCTCACGATGCTCCTTGTTTGTTTCTCATACGCATCGAATAATCACATCATCGGCAGGACGCAGCTATGGAAGCAACCGATCGCCGCCTTGCCCAACTGACCCTCCTGTCGCAACTGGGACAGGTTCTCAATTCAGCAACCAGCCTGCACTCTCTCTGTTCAGCTGCCAGTCGCACCTTACTGAAATTCAGCGATGCAAGCTGTGTCATCATCCGTCCCGAGGCCTACGGTGACCTGCCACCTGAACCCTATTATTGTCAGTTTGCCTGTAAAGATCCGGCCCTGAAATTTTTTTTTCTCCAACAGGAAAACCAACTCTGCAGCCAAGTGTTTCATCGGGGGCAAAGCTGCCTGCACTCGCCACTCTCAACCCGGACAGATCAACGCCTGCCGGCTTCACTCTATTCTTTGCCGCTGAAAGTCCGTGAGCGTAATTTTGGTGTTCTCAGCCTTTTTGGCGGTTCGCCGGGAGAGTACAAACCATTTACCGAAGAGCAGCAGCAACTTTTTCAAACCTGCTCTTTTCAGATCGCCCAAGCATTTGAGCAACTGGTCACCATGGAACGCTTACGGCAGGTTTCGGTGTCCGATTTCCGCCGACTGCAGGATCTCTCCCTGCTTTATCGGATCTCCCAGATTCTGCACAGCACCCTGGCCCCCAACGAGCTTTTCCACCTGATTCTTTCTTTACTGGTCTCTCCTGATGGGGGGAGCTTTCATCGTGCCACATTGGTCATGGTTAATCCACGCGGCCGCACCATGCAGGGCATTCTCGGTGTCACGCGTGAAAGCGGCAGTTGGCTGCTGCCGGAGGGGCTGCCCCCCGTTCATTCACCGACACTTGCGATTCCTGAAAATGTGCAGCGGGCACAACGTGACACGCCCTTTTCCCGCGAGATGATGCAGCTACGGCTGGATATCGATAGCAGCGAAAGTTGTCTGGCCAAAGTTGCCCGTGAACAGAAGGCGATGCTGATCTGTGGGGAAGCGAACATATGCGAACACAACGACCCGTGTCACAGTTTGTGCGCTGGTGATAGTGTCTATGTTCCATTGCTCAGTCGTGGACGAACCCTTTGTGTTCTCACCGTTGACAATGCTGACAGTGGTGAACCGATCGATGCAGAACGACTGCTGTTTTTAGAGATGTTTGCCGGTCAGGCCGGCATTGCTCTGGATAACGCACAACTGTTGCAGAAGATTGAAACTGCCCACCAAAACCTGCGAGAAACCCAGGAGCAATTATTGCAAAAAGAAAAACTGGCGACCATCGGTGAAATGTCGGCATCGATTGCTCACGAGTTGAAAAATCCGCTGGTTTCCGTCGGCGGTTTTGCCCGCCGACTGGCCCGTTCCTTAAACCCTCAAGATCCGGCCCGGCAGTTCGCCGAAATCATTCAGCAGGAAACCGAGCGGTTGGAAAAAATGCTCGATGACATCCTCTCTTTTTCCCGCCAAAGACTGCTTTGTATTCGTGAATACCGCCTGGAATCTGTTCTGGATAAGGTACTGCTTCTGGAAGGGGACAAATTGCATCAGGCGGGTATTAAATTAACGCTGAACCAAGCCAATGACCTGCCGATCATGCAGGGTGATGCTGAGCAACTTGAACAGGTTTTTATCAACCTGATCAATAATGCCCGCCAGGCAATGCTGCATGGCGGTGAACTGAAAATCAGCAACCAGCACAGCAGGCTGCAAGGAGAGGCGGCGGTTCGCATCGAGGTTCAAGACACGGGCGGCGGCATTCCAGCAAAAATGATGCGCAATATCTTCAACCCCTTCTTTACCACGAAAGAGGAAGGCACCGGCCTGGGACTCCCGATCAGTCACCGGATTGTCGAACATCATCAGGGGGAGATTGAGGTTGTCAACACGGACCAAGGGGCCTGTTTCAGCATTATCCTGCCGGTCCGGCTCAATCAACGAACGGCTGACCCGATGGGACAACACGAGTCGAAATAACCAGCGCCATGCCGATTATTCCGCAGCGTTTTTATCTTCCGGCCAGTCTGCCCGCCGCTCCGCCCCCCGGTATTCGGCATCATTCCGATAATCACGTAGCTTGGCACCGGTCCGGATGATGTCAACCCAGCCTTCGCTCCGTTGAAAACGCTGAATTTTTCCAGTCGCAATCAATACATCCAGGACATCATTACTGACTGCACCTTCGGTCCCATCAAGATACACAACACTGATCAGAGATGTTTGCATGGCCACCTACATAAATAAGAAGAGATTTGCACTTCGGGAACAACCTACACGACAACCTGCACATTTAGCAAAGACCTTGTGTTTCGAACGACAACGGGGAAGCAGCCATCAGCTCCCCTGTTGTTTTTACCCACCAATCTCTTGCATCCGCCGTTGCCCGATGCCACAGCCAATGCCACCACAATGTCTTTCCGGTTTAGCTGTCACTGATGTCTGCAACAGCATCGCCAGGACTTTATCATCGATCCCGGCACGTAAAAGTGTGCGCAAATCGATTTCATTTTGCGATAAAAGACAGGGGCGCAACTGGCCGTCGGCGGTTAAACGCAACCGGTTACATTCGCGACAGAAGGATTCCGTCACCGCCGAAATAATCCCCAGTGTTCCGACCGCTCCTTGCAACCGGTAAATCCGCGCCGGGCCGAGAATCCCTTTTTGCGGCACCTTTTCCAACGGGGCTAATTGTTGCAGATCGGCCTTGAT
>WTCI01000289.1 GCA_013138655.1 Desulfuromonadaceae bacterium
GTTTTATCGGCACCGTGCTGATCATCAGTGGGATTTTCTGGCTGGTCGATCCGAGCAAATACCCGAACCCGCTGTTCCACCTGATCACCGGCGGTCTGATCCTCGGGGCCTTTTTCATGGCCACCGATATGGTCACCTCACCGGTCACGGACAAGGGGATGTTAATTTTCGGCTGCGGCTGCGGACTGTTGACGGTGTTGATCCGCCTGTTCGGCGGCTACCCGGAAGGGGTCTCCTTCGCCATCCTGCTGATGAACGCCTGTACCCCGCTTATCGATCGCTATACCCGCCCGAAAATTTACGGGCAGGTTGAACAAAAAGCTTGAGGCGGAAGGGAAAAATCAAGATGAAAGAGATGAGCCGCCTGCTGATAACCCTGACCCTGATCGCTGCCTGCGCCGGGCTGCTCCTGTCACTGGTCGAAAGTGCCACCCGTGAACCGATCAAGGAGCAGCGCCGTTTACAGATGCTGAAGGCGTTGAGTGCCGTGTTGCCGGAATTTGATAACAGCCCCGATACCGATATCGTTACCCTGCAGAAGGGGGTCGACAAAAAGGGTGCACCGGTTGAGGTGGTATTTTACCGCGCCCGCAAAGCGGACCAACTGGTCGGGACCGCCTTCAAGGTTATTGCTCCCGATGGGTACACCGGCAATATCGAGATCATGGTCGGCGTCGATCCCGAGCAACAGGTCAACGCCATCGAAATTCTCGCCCATGCCGAAACCCCGGGGCTGGGCAGCAAAATTGAAGAACGCTGGTTCAAGGATCTCTTTAAGGGGAAAAACCTTGACAATGTCGACTGGCGCGTGAAAAAGGACGGTGGCGAATTCGAGCAGATCACCGGGGCAACGATCTCGCCGCGAGCGATTGTTGGAGCAGTCAAAAAAGGCCTGGAATTCTACCGCGACAACAAGGCAAAGATTCTGGCCGAAGGGGGTCAGCAATGAGTTTAGTTAAAATTTTCAGCAAAGGGATCTGGAAAGAAAACGCCGTCTTCAAACTGCTGCTCGGCATGTGTCCCCTGCTGGCCGTCACCACCAGTGCCGAAAACGGCTTGGGGATGGGCCTGGCTTCCACCTTTGTGCTGGTCTGCTCGAATACGGTTGTCGCTATCTTGCGCAAGCTGATTCCCCCCAAAGTGCGGATTCCGGCCTTTATCATTATCATTGCCACCTTCGTCACTGTGGTTCAGCTCTGCATGGAAGCCTGGATCTACGGTCTCTACCAGGCACTGGGCATCTTCATTCCCTTGATCGTGGTCAACTGTCTGATTCTCGGGCGTGCCGAGGCCTTTGCGTCTAAACGACCGGTTCTCGATTCAGCAGTGGATGGCCTCGGAATGGGGCTCGGATTTACCCTGGCACTGTTTATCCTCGGATCCGTGCGAGAAATTTTCGGGGCGGGTGAACTGCTCGGCTTCAGCCTCTTCGGCGCCGCTTACCAACCGGTCCTGTTGATGATCCTGCCGCCGGGAGCGTTTATTTCTCTTGGTCTGTTGCTGGCAATCATGAACAGGTTCGAGGCGGCAAAATCCTGAGATTTTAACGCAGAGCAAAGGAAAAAGGGGGTTCCCGGAATGGGTAACCCCCTTTTTTTCATAGGCAGGAACTCGTGAAATTTTCAGCAAAAACAGAGTCGACCGAAAACGGGGCCAAGTACAGCAGAAAAGTACTGACAAAAAAATATCTCATCGTTCTCGTGTGTTCAGATCAGGATTTTTTTGAAAATTTTTGTGCCAGTTCATTGTCAATCAGGTAAATAGACACCTCTTTGGCGCCCAGTTTTGAATATTTAAACTTCTCACAGAGGTTATCCATCAAAAAGCTGACATCGTTACGGATGCGGTCGTCGTAGGTCTTGAAGTCTTCACTGTCAAAATCCTTGATAGCCCGCCGGAAATTTTCATTTTCAAGGAAGGGCTCCAAAACCTTGTCCTTGAGATGATGAACATAGCGCTCATAAAGGTTCTGATAAAGCTTGGTCTCACTGAGGTCTTTTCCTTCCAGACGCAATTCCTGAGTCAGGGTTCGACCGGCATATTCTTTCTGAATCCCTTTACGGAAAACAAGCACACGCTCACGGTCTGTTGATCCGGAAATTAAACGTGATTCGATCGGGGCAAAAAACTCTTCACCAATTTTCAGCCGGTCCCCGGTGTAAATGCTGTCAATCTGCATGTCCTTTTCAAAATTAACCGCATAGATGTAATTTTTCAGATCCCGGGCAATTTGCTCTTCGTTGTAGTAATAAAGCGATTCCTTGATTTCCTGCATGATAGTGTAGTTGTACATATGCAGCAGAGAATCGATGAAACCATCAGGGATCAACTTCATCCAGTCCTCGTGCTTGCTGAAAAAACTGTACAGAGTGGCCATATCGATCATCGACCCCTCTTTGGCATAGGTCGAATAAAGCTCACTGAAAATACGGATCGAATCGCGCCCGGAAAATCCCGTCACCCCTTCATGTTCCGACTCGGCGATAATCCGGCGACGCCGGCGGGCAGTCAACCCTTTGCGATCGCTCTGCTGCAACCATTCGGGGATATTCCCGGTGTAAATCTCCATCTTCAGCAGCTGCAGATTCTCATCACAGTAACTTCCGTAGCGAGCCGGATGACCGATCCACTCCATCATCGCCGGGGAACTCTTGTTCAGCCGGGTGGCGATAATAATCCGGGCGAAGTTGTGCAGCACCCGCGGCAGGAAGCGATCATCGATATGTCGGCCGAAAGTATTGCGATAAATCTCCACCTCGGTCCGCAGATCAAGGATGTAGGGGATTTTGATATATTCGATCCGGTCGGACAGTGATGGCAGATCCTTGATGCTCTCTTCATCCTCCGGATTCATCAGCGCCAGAAACAGCGAACTCACCTTCTCTTCGATGTACTCAACCTTGTGGACCCCTTCACTGATGATGTTGTGCAGTTCCAGCAGCCGTTCAACGTTATAACCCTTGACGTCCATCAAAGCGTAGATGCCGTTGTTGGTTTTGGCGAAGTTGGAAAAAATATACTGAACCTGGTTGCTGTCATGCAGCAGGCCGTTAATCCGCCCTTGCAGCATCTCGTTGCCGAGAACGTTCTGCTTGATGATCCGATCCCCCGGATTGTAAACACTGATCCCTTCACCGAGCTGGCGGCTGAAACGATAATGACGGGCAAACAGCAACTGCAGAACCAGTTGCGGATCTTTCAGGCGACTGAGCAAGGCTTCGTAAATCGACGTGCAAATCGTACAGGGCGTGTCACGGAAAACCCATTCATACTGCTTCTCGGTAAACAGCTTCCATTTTATTTCGTCATTCTTGAACAGGTCATCGAAGAAAGAGCGGCGATACTCGCGCGGAATCATCAGGATCGGGCTGTCGTGACTCGGGCAGGGGACTTCGATATAGGCGGCGCCCCTCTGGTAAGCAGCTTTCTGTGCCTCGATCAGATCACTCTGGCGCAGTTCATACTCATCAAGCAAGTGGGAGAGCTTGCCGAGAAAGTGATCCGTCTCCTGCTCGTTGAAATTGCCGAGCAGTTTTCGGTCGAGTCGCCAGACCGCCTCAAAGGTGCAGCCGGAAGGGCTGTTGACATACTGTTCAAATTTACGCAACAGGTTATCGAGAAAGGTACTTTTACCGCAACCGTGCGGCCCCTTGAAAATGTAGATCTTATTCTGCTGGATACCATGACGGAAATTTTCCGCCAGCTTGACCAGGCGATTGGTGAAAAGCCGATCAGCGAAAAAGGGGTTGTCGGCACCCTCGACAAACAGTCTGCGGGTGTCGTGATAAGCAAAGTTGATCGATTCCGGATCTTCCTGGTGTTCATCTACCCCCTCTTCAACATACTCATCAATCAGGTCATGAAAAACCTGAAAAATATTGCGGATAACGCTGCTCGGGTTTTCGATCGCTTTTTTCAGGTAGGCATCAAAACTGAGCGGCTCGCTACTGTTGCCATCTTGCTGGACGTGGACAAAGCGTTGCATCGCCTTATCGACATTCGCGTTCTGCTCAATCTGCGGCTTGCTTGTCTCGGTCATCAGGTGAGAACCTCCCTGCTGAGCTGACGATCCTGCATGGTGTAGCGGACCCGAGTCCAGGTGACTTGCGGCGCTGGGCCCTCTTCCGCTTCGCCCCTCGCCGGTACCTCACCGTCAGTTGTTTCCAATCTGACCGGGCCACCCCAGAGGTATTCGATCCCCAGCATGGTATTAGCGAGATACTCGTTGACCAGCGGTTTACCTTCGAAACGATGGCTCAAGTAGAGTTCTCCATCGATCGATTTTTCCGGGATGATCTCGATCACCGGCGGGTGATAAAGCGAAGCAAACAACATCTGCCGGTAGTCTTCGGCCTTGCGGCTACGGACATAGTATTCCCATACCATCCGCTCCTTATTGAGCCGCTGACCAGCGACAAACAGCTTGTTGGCGGCGATAAAATCCTGGTCGACAAAACTGTTGATGAAGGTGAAATCGCAGAAATTTTCTCGTGCCCTGAAAATGAATTCGCGCCCCTGGCCGGTTTTTCGATTGTACTGCTTGCGTTGTTCGGCGTCCTGCAAGCGGTTAAAATCATAACTGTAACAACCGCGGTCGGCCATCTCTTCCAGGCGGTGGAAGAGCCGCATACCCAAGGCATAGGGGTTCAGGCCGACCCGCGGCATGGCGGTCACCATGGCATTGACCCGGGAAAATTCGACCTCGTGCCCCTTGATCCGGTCATCCTGCAGGAAGAGGGTTTCGTGCCAGTAACTGGCCCAGCCTTCATTCATAATCTTGGTGCGGATCTGCGGCTGGAAATAGATCGACGTGGTTCGCACGATCTGCAGCACTGACTTCATCCAGGTGTTTTCATCCCGTTTGAGAAAGGGGGAATGATCGATCAGAAACTGCAGCAGGTCGGGGCTTTCCGGTTTGTAGTTATCCCGGTATTTCTCGAAGGCGGCATCAAACTCGGGATATTTTTTCAACACATCGGCAAAAAAGGATTGCTCGCCGAGCTTGCCGTGTTCCCGGGCATAGTCGTTGAAGAGCTCAATCTGCTTGACATATTCGCTGGTATTGACCTGCTTGACCGTCTGCAAAAAATAATCGAAATAGTAGTCAACCCGGTTGGAACAGCCGGTTTCTGCACGATTGAACCTGGCCAGTTCAGCGTGATAGCCGACCAGGTTGTCGATACCGCGGGAAAACTCAATAAGGTAATCGACCCAGCGCCCATGCTCACTGCGCAGCCGGGCGATCAGGCGCTTGTCGGCCAGAGCCTGCCCGGTCAGATCGTATTCCCAGGTGTGCCTGAAAAACAGGTTGTTCTGAAAAAAATCGATATGCCCGATGACGTGATAAAAAATCATCACGTTGAGCCAATCGGGGTTATTGTCGTTGTAAAAAGAGATTGCCGGACGGGTATTGATCACCGTTTCGTAAGGGTTGCTCGGGTAGAGTTCATATTTCCCCTTTTCACGCAACACCTCGACATCATGCACCCAGTAGTCGTAGAGAGTCGGGATCATGTTTTTCGGCATCAACTCGATCATGTCACGGTTACTGACCACGTATTCGAGGGTCTCATCCTCAAAACGCAAACCGGCCGCCAAGGCCCGCTCTTTACAACCTTCCATGATCTTTTTGGTTTTCTGATCGATCAGTTGCATAATTTGCCTGTTCCAAAGCGAGCAGTGCTCAGCAGTGTCGTTATCATTCCGAGACCAGCTTACGAATCCCCTCGATCACACGCTCTTCCGACACATCCTCTTTCATGCTGTCCAACCGCAACATATCCGCGGCCTGTTGCAACAACCCGGAACGCTTCAGGTACATCTCCACCTCGGTGCCGCCGGGACTGGCATAGCTATGTTCCGCGATAGTAATACCGATACGGCTGGCATAGTTGAGCATCTTTTTCAGTTCGGGGATGGTTTCACGTCCCTCGCGATCCCAATCATCGCCATCGGTGCCATGGAAAATATAGATGTTGTAATCGCTCGCCAGACTTTCCTCAGCAACAATCTTGTTGATCAACCGGTAACCGGCCGCCACCTGGGTTCCGCCGGCAACCCGTGAATTGTAATAGGTGTAGAAATCCTCGACCTCGGTCGCCTCGGTGTCGTGCAGTATGAAACGGGTTTCCACCTGGCCGCCATACTGGTAAAGCAGCCAGCTGTAGATGAGAATGTGCTGGGTGGCCACCAGTTCGGTCGCCTTGCCGGCCATGGAGCCGGAATAATCGCGGATGAAAAAGACCGTCGCCTGCGATTCGTAATCCTTCTCACGGGAGAGGATGCGGTAAATTTTGTCGTTAGGTGCGATCAAAAACCTGGTCGGATCGATCTCGCCAATGTTCGGCAGGTTTTCCAGAGCGATATTGGTCTTGAGGATCTGCCGCAGGGTGGCTTTTTTATCGAGCACCTGGCCAAAACCACGGTTTTTGTCGGTCAGATCATAGGTGTAACGGGTCAGGGAGCGCTTCTTTCCCTTCTCCTTCAGGTTCGGCAGCTTAAACTTCTCCGTCAGAATCCGCCCGAGGTCGTAAGCATTGGCATCGATCTCATGGGCACTGCCTTTCCCCTGCCCGGCACCGGTTCCTTCTCCTTCGCCGCCAGTGCGCACCGGCTGCTCACCGATCACCTCCCCCTCTTCACCATCGCCGTGGCCGCCGCCACCGCCGCCGCCCTCTTCCTGCTCAAGGAAGCGGTTATCGTGGATGAACTTCTCCTCGACGGTGGTCGGCACCACAACCACTTTATCTTTACTGCCACGTCCCGGTTTGACCAGCTTGCCGACCTTGATCTTACGCGGGAAACCATCCTCTTCACGGATTCGATCCCGCTCGAGCAGATCGTCAAGAGTGCGGATACTGCTGACCAGTGACCCCTTGTCCTGCTCCATGTCGTGCAACAGACTGAAATCATTGCTGCTGTACAGATCGTTGAGCAGCGGCAGATGCCGATCACTACGTGGGTCTTCAATCAGGTGTAGACCCTCGTCCGCCAGTTCGGCCCGGATCGCCTCATCAGGTTCCGCCAGCCGACCTTCATCCTTCAGTCGCTGATAATATGCCTCTCTGCGCTGCCGGCTCATAATGCCTTTCAGCCTTCATCTTCCTGGGTGCAGAAATATTCAATCGTCTTCTGGGCGCAGGTGCGGCAATACCCCAGTTGGTTCAGCATGGTGTTGATCATCCGGTCGTAGAGCTTCTGATTCTCCTCGTTGGTGCGGTTGGCCAAGGCTCCGACCAACGACCCGGCCCCGGCGATATCCGATTTGAGTCGCACATCGGTGACCGCCTTGACCAGCTCCAGATTGTCCATGAAATCATAACCGGCATCGACCGAGATCTTCTGGCCGTAGATTTTGCGGATCGAGGTGCGGAAGGTCTCACGCTGCTCCTCGGTTTTCAGCCCCAAGCGCTCCTCGACACTTTGAATGAAACGCTGGTCGATCTTCAACGCCGTAAGTTCACCGGTTTGCGGGTCGCGATATTTCCACATCTTGTCCGGGCCAAGATTTTCCGCATCGATACCGATGATCATATTGACGTAGTTCATCACATCCTTGCGGATCGCCTGCGGCTCATCCATATAGGCATTGAACATCTCGGTCAT
>WTCI01000031.1 GCA_013138655.1 Desulfuromonadaceae bacterium
CCGAATTCCTGCAGACCGGAACGGGGCTGTTGCATGGGTTGTTGCTGGATAGGGGTGAGCGGCAGAAAACCCTCCAGCACCACGGTATACAGCTGCTGTCTCGTCAGCTGTGTGGTGAGGGTTTTTGCGAACAGGCTGGCTCCACGACTGGGGATGGAGATGGGAAAGCTTTCCAGACGGTCATCGGCAAACAGGGTCTCCTTGCCGAGACGACATGAGTGGATCAGGGACAGCAGTTGCCCGTCGTCGATGTTTTTTCCGGCACTCTCCATTTCAGCCTTCAAAGTGTAGGCCAGTGCCAGATCCATATTGTCGCCGCCGAGCAGGATATGGTCGCCGACGCTGATCCGCTCCAGGTGCAGATTCCCCTCTTGTTCCGTCACGGCGATCAAACTGAAATCGGCTGTGCCCCCGCCGATATCGCAGACCAGAATGACATCGCCCGGCTGCACCTGTTGACGCCAGCTGTCGCCACTTTGCTCCAGCCAGTAGTAAAACGCGGCCTGCTGCTCTTCCAGCAGCGTTGCTTCTCCCCATCCTGCCTTCTCTGCGGCATCGGCGGTGAGAATTCGTGCCACCTCATCGAACGATGCCGGTACGGTGATGGTCACTTCGCATTGGGACAGGTCGACCTGAATATCTTGTTGCTGCCAATGGAAGAGCAGCGCTTGTCGCAGATGGTGCAGGTAGTGAACCTGCGTCTCAAAAGGAGAGACTTTGCGCCCTTCTTGGGACGATTGCCAGGGCAGCAGGGGCTGCTGGGGATCAATACTGCTATTGCACAGCCAGGATTTCGCTGAAGTCACCAGCCGCTCGGGCAGCAGGGCCCCGTGTTCGCCGGCAAAGCGGCCGATCACGTTCTGCGCTGCTTGATCCTCCTGCCAAGGCAGAGGCGGCAGCTGGCGCTGTTCCTGGTCAGTACACAGATACAGAACCGAGGGGAGGATCGTCTTGCTGTCAATGGTCTGCGCTGAAACCAGTTGCATGATCGGAACAATCTGCACAGGTTCGTCGCTGTCCAATGGCGTGATTGCCAGCGCCGAGTTCGAGGTTCCCAGGTCAATGCCGATGGCATATTGTTTGTGCATAATTGCCCTCCTAGCTGGTGCATCCGGAAACTTCGGATGCACACGATGAAGTTTTCATATGGGAAATGAGCAATTTTTCGCGAGGTCAAGGAAATCAAATGGGTACGCCGCACAAGTGAGCGCGCTGATTGACGTCAAGATCGTGAAAAAGGGCTGTTTCCAGATGAAAACTAGCTGGTTCCCATCCGGAAACTCCGGGTGGGAACTGGTAGGTTTCCGAGTCGGGAACGCGGGATTTTTCGTCGTGGCAAGGAAATCAAGGGATTGTGCGGAGGCGTACATCGGTACGCCGCACAAACAAGCCCGCAGATTGACACGGCCACGGCGGAAAAGAACCGTTTCCGGACGGAAACTAGCTGATTTAAACTTCCGCCGGGGCAATGATGCTGCGGGCCGCTTCAATGTGATCCGCTGTGTTGACCACATGAGGCAGATTGACGCGTGTCGTTTTCCAGCCCCGGTGCAGTACCCGGCCATCAAACGGGGCGGAATCGGGAACCTTGCCGATCAGTCGGTAGGCATGGCTGTCGTAATTATCGGCCAGGCTGATGGTTTCCATCTCTTCACCGGCATGGACGGTTTCAATGGTGAAGCCGTCGTTCAGAACTTCACGGCAACCTTGATGAACAATACGTGCAGCGGCTCCTACCGATTCATCATCATAGGCGGCAATGTCATCCATGATGAAGTCCACCAGCCGCCCTTTTTCCTGCAATCGGGCCAGAAATTGAACGACGGCGGCGTCATTGCCGGCTTCAACGCTCAGCGATTTTGCCGCCGCCGGTTGTTTCGGTTGTTCCGGTCGCTCAGCGGGTTTGTCAGCTGTTGTTCCGGCAGATTTGCCCAACTTAAACATCTGCAGGATCAGCAGCAGGGCCGGCGTGGCGATGGCCGCTATTTGCAGATACTGTAGGTACTCTGTCGGGACGGGGTAGTAGAAAAAGGTGCTGATGAGAGCAATCGTCAGTAGCGTCAGAAAAACAGACATATAGAACTCCTCACAAGAGTTTTCAGGTTATTTTATGAGACTAAACCCGAAAGACTACCACTTGGTGAGGTTGTTTTTGAATAGTAAATTGTAACGAGATGATTTTTTGTATTCCGGGGACAAAATACCAGTTTGTCACAAGCCGCCATTCATCAGTCAGGCGGCGTATTCCGTCGGAACACGCAGCCTGACTGGATCTCAGCGGGCGGCGATGATCGGTTTGATTTTCGGGCCGGTTGATTCTCCTGGAAAATGCCGGGCCCAATAACAATGTTCCGGATCACATGGGGAATCCGTTAGTGGGTCGGGGCGAAAATCTTCCCGGCAATTACTCCTTTAGCGGTGCGCAGCAGCACCAACGTCCAGACCAGCAGGAGAAAGGCAACAGCCAGATAGTAAAAGGATTGGATCATGCCGAAATTGGTGATTTTCCAGGCGACCCCGGAAGAGACACAGAGTGCTCCGGTGGGGAAGGTAAAAGCCCACCAGGAAAGTGCGTAAGGCAGTTCCAAAACCTTCCAGTAATAGGCGGTGATAATCAGTGCCATGATGAACCACCAGGCAGAAAATCCCCAAGTCATTAAAATTCCGATTTTGGCGATGGAGACAAAAGCTGTGCCGTCGATGCCTAAGTAGCCGTGGTGTTGAAATAGGAGGATCATTTTGAAGAGGACGACAGAGATGATTGCCGTCGGGGCGATGCCGATGAAGAAGGTGGCAGCGAAGCGACTCATCGGCAGTTCGTGATAGATGTAGCGATGGTAGACGGCTGCGCCGACGAAGAGGAACAGGAAGAAACCGACGCCGAGGCTGAGCATCGAAATGGTGATAGCGAATTCTGCCTTGTCGGCAAGCTTTTCTGCGAGTTCGAAGCCGGCGATCGGGATGATCAACTTGGAAACGGGTGGAATATACCAGCCGAAGTTGGCGTGCGGCAGATCGATCTCCTGATGCTTGAAGATATGCGTCAAGATAATGAAGCCCATCAGGTAGATTCCGAAGGTTCCTGACAGCCAGAGATAGTAGGCCAGGGACAGTGATGTCTCTTCACTGAAGAACATGGTGGGGAATTTCATCAGATTCAGCGAAAAGAGGAGCAGGGAGATCGGCATGGTCGGGAAAAAGTTAGCCGCAATGGGGTGATTCAAATCTTTTTTGATATTTTCCCAGTAAAGGAAAAATTTCATGGTCCAGGGCAGCAGAAAAAGCAGAAAAAGGATTGCGGATAAAATCAGCAAGGCCATGGAGAGGGGTTGAACCCAGGAGCCTTCGATAAAAGACAATGCCAGCGGGATAACCGCGGTCCCCATGACCGAGGCGAACCAGGCCGGGTTGAAATGCTGGGTGATGGCACTTGGAGTTGCCTTGAATTGTTTAGACACGATAATTCTCCTTGCATATATGCGTTATGCTTCGGTACATAAGGGCCTCTTCCTGAGAGTGATAATCGCTGATCTGTCAAACCGCCCGGACAAATTTTCGGCCGTAAAAAGTATAACAGGGAATACTAGCAAAACGTAAATATCGTAATATTCATAAAAATGAATGTCAATATAAAATTTAAGGGAAAAGCTATCTCTTGTCGCATGGCGTTAGTGCCGATAGAAATGATTTGTAACTATTCAGCACAGTACAAAAGACTGTCATTCCGGCAGGATTTTAGCCGGAATCCAGACTTTAGAAGACAGAAAGACTGGATCCCCGATAGCAGCACTTAAGGGATGACAGGCGTTTTTTCTCCTGATCTGATAATGCTGAACAGTTACAATGATTTATAAATTCTATTCATCCGGAAACTTCGGAAGGACATTGAATGAAGGTTGTCACGGAACGCTCAACATTGTTCGCAGTTTTGACCCGTTTCCGCAGTGTTAAGGGGACAATTTCTAATGTGGCAAAAGGTTCTCAAAAAGAGCGAAACATGGTATCTATGTGAACACGTTAAGCTGTTGAAAAACCAATGACCTTGGTGTGCGAAAGGTGAATCTTGATGATATTTGAAAAACTTGGGGTGCAGGTCCCGAAAATTCTGCTGCCTGCTCCCGGGACCGACATGCAGCGTTGGGCTGTAATCGCCTGCGATCAGTATACCTCCGATCGGGAGTATTGGCAGCGGCTCGGGCAGCAGACCAAGGACGTTGTTTCCACTCTGCCGTTGATTTTCCCCGAAGTTTATCTTGAAGATGCTGATGCCGAAACGCGGATTGCTGATATCAACAGAACCATGGAGAAATATCTCGCGGACGGCAGCCTGGTGGAACAGCCTCCCGGTTTTGTTCTTGTTGAGCGTAAAACCGGTGAAGTGAAATCCCGCAAAGGGCTGATGCTTGCTCTCGACCTGGAAAAATACGATTATCACAGGGGAGCGCAAAGTTTGATCCGGGCCACCGAGGGAACCATTCTGGATCGCTTGCCGCCGCGCATCAAGGTCCGGGAGAATGCG
>WTCI01000204.1 GCA_013138655.1 Desulfuromonadaceae bacterium
CGCGGGCAATAATCGGTGTCTTCGATCACAACGGAGGTCTGCTGGGCAATCGGCTCCAGCGACTCCTTGATCTGCGGGATGGGAAGCTGCAATTTCTTATCGCAAAGGGCCGCAACTTCACGAGCGACACCAACAACGCTCAGGCAATCGGGTCGATTGGGGGTCAGGCCGATTTCAATCTGAAAATCTTTGCGATTCAGTGCGGCAAACACGGGTTGCCCCAAAGGCAGGTCCACAGGAAGGATCATGATTCCGGAAGACTCTTCGGAAAGGGCCAGTTCCTTTTCCGAGCAAAGCATTCCCATGGAAACCTGACCACGGATTTTTGATTTTTTGATCTTGAAGTCACCTGGTAAAACTGAGCCGGGCTGAGCCAGAGCCACCAGATCGCCAGTTTTATGATTCGTCGCTCCGCAAACCACCTGAACAACTTCTGTGCCATTATTCACCTGGCAGACGGTCAGCTTGTCGGCATCCGGATGTTTGTCTACGGAGTCGAGTTTGGCAACAATCACCGAATCAAGATTCCCGCCGATTTCGTCCAAGGCATCGACTTCCAGGCCGACCATCGTCAAACGGTCACAGAGTTCTTGCGGGGTGTAAGCAAAGTCGACAAATTCTTTTAACCAGTTATATGTAACAATCATGATGGTCTCAGTCCTTCCCCGACATCAGAACTGTCTGAGGAATCGCAGGTCATTTTCAAAAAACAGTCGCAGATCATTGACACCATATTTGAGCATGGCGATCCGCTCCAACCCCATACCGAAAGCAAAACCGCTGTACAGCTCTGCATCATACTCGACTGAAGCAAAAACAGCCGGATCAATCATCCCGCTGCCGAGAATTTCCAACCAGCCGGTGCCACCACAGACCCGACAACCTTTACCGCCGCAGATCACACAAGCGATATCAACCTCAGCGCTCGGTTCGGTAAAGGGGAAAAAGGACGGCCGGAAACGGATCTCAAGCTCTTCACCGAAAAATTCCCGGAGGAAATGGATCAGGACTCCTTTCAAATCACCGAAAGTGACCTTTTTATCCACCAGAAATCCTTCGATCTGATGAAACATCGGGCTGTGGGTCAAGTCTGAATCACGCCGGTAAACCGTCCCCGGCGCAATCACCCGTACCGGTGGTTGATGCTTCAGCATGGTACGAATCTGTACTGGCGAGGTATGCGTCCGCAGGACCAGATCTTCACTGATATAAAAAGTGTCCTGCATGTCCCGGGCCGGGTGATCTTTCGGAATGTTCAGCGCTTCAAAGTTGTAGAAATCCTGTTCGATTTCCGGTCCTTCTGCAACGGCAAATCCCAACCGCGAAAAGATCTCGACAATCTCTTCAGTCACCAATGTGACCGGATGTTTACTGCCTTTCAAGGCACAGCGACCCGGCAGAGTCACGTCGATCTTCTCATTGGCCATTTTCGCGGCAATCGCCTGCTGTTGGAGTTCTGCCTGACGAGCGACAAAACTCGTTTCAAATTTATCTTTGAGCGTATTGACCAGACTGCCGATGACCGGACGTTCTTCCGCAGAGAGCTCGCGCATCCCCTTCATCACTTCGGTCAGCGTCCCTTTCTTGCCGAGAAACTGGACACGAACATCCTGCAATGCTTTCAGGTCTGCTGCCTGTTGCAGGGATGAAAGCGCCTCCTCCTGTAATTGCTGTAAACGTTCTTTCATCTTATGAACCTATTCCAGCCTCAGCTTCTGGGAAAACCGGGCAATATTCTGATCCGACACCCGGCTCCTTAAAAACACCGAGCATATTTCAAAGGAAGTGAACTGGAGACAAAAAAGGGAGATGGAGCATTTTACTCCACCTCCCTCTACATGGCTGAAAACAGCTTACTGTAGTCGAGCCTTGGCGGTTTCGACAACAACGGCGAAACCTGCGGGGTCGTTGACGGCCAGATCTGCCATAATCTTGCGGTCAAGAGCCACTTCTGCCTGCTTCAGACCATGAATCAGGCGGCTGTAGGAGAGTCCGTTTTCACGGGCCGCGGCATTGATACGAGCAATCCACAAAGCACGAAAATCACGCTTTTTGACACGACGGTCACGGTAAGCATAATTCAATGCACGATCAACTGCTTCCGTCGCTGAACGGAACAATTTGCTGCGGGCGCCACGGTAGCCTTTGGCAAGTTTAAGAACTTTGTTCCGACGACGTCTGGCCTTAAAGCCTCTTTTTACTCTTGGCATCTCACTTTCTCCTTCTCTCTGGATGTTTTCGGCATTTGCCGTGGCCGGATCTGCAGGGGGAGATCGTCCCCACAGTTCGCAGCCGAATCTGCCTCAGTGGCAGATCGCTTTACAGGTACGGGATCAACTGCGCAATGTTACGCTCGTCAGCCTTCGAGATGAGAGTCGAGCGACGCAGATCACGCTTCCGTTTAGTGGACTTCTTGGTCAGAATGTGGCTGGTAAAAGCCTTATTCCGACGGATCTTTCCGGTGCCGGTTTTGCGAAAACGCTTGGCCGCACCTCGATTGGTTTTGATTTTTGGCATTTTCCTCTCCTGTTACCTTTTGTTTATGCTGTTCCGGTCTCCCGGTTCACTTCTTTAACGGACCGATCATCATGGTCATAAATCGCCCCATTTTACTCGGACGGGATTCAACCTGACCGACATCTTTCAGCGCCGCAACAGCTTTTTCCAGCTGCTTCAGCCCTTGGTCAGGATGAGCGTTCTCACGGCCACGAAACATGATCGTCATTTTGACCTTATTGCCCTCTTCAAGAAAACGTCGTGCGTGCTTAATCTTGAATTGGAAATCATGGTCATCGGTCTTAGGTCGCATCTTAACTTCTTTAATTTCAACCTTGACCTGTTTTTTCCTCGCCTCAGAAGCTCGCTTGGCCTGTTGATATTTATACTTGCCGTAATCCATGATCCGGCAAACCGGCGGTTCTGCCTGGGGGGAAACCTCCACCAGGTCCAGCCCCTGTTCTTCAGCCAAACGCAATGCTTCACTGGTCACCAGAATGCCAAGCTGACCGCCCTCATCATCAATCACCCGAACCTGGCGAGCCTTGATGGCACTGTTGATATTCACTTCTTTAGCTATGAGCCTGCCTCCTCTACTCTCTCATGCAGATATCTGCAGCAATTAAGCAAACAACACAACAACGAAAAGACCCGCATCGGGTCTTTTCGATATCAATGATATTTTGCCGTTTCTTCTGCGACAAAGCCGGCAAAATCAACAGCCGTCACAGCAGCGAGATTTTTACCGTCACGGTAGCGCGGAGCAACCGTCTGCTCTTCCATCTCCCGATCACCAATCACCAACATATAGGGGATCTTGGCCATCTGGGCTTCGCGAATTTTAAACCCGAGCTTCTCATTGCGCAGATCCAGCTCAACCCTGACTCCAGCAGCCCGTAACTGGTTGTAGACCTGCTGAGCATATTCTGCCTGATTATCAGTCACATTCAAGACAATCGCCTGAACCGGCGAAAGCCAGAGTGGGAAGCTCCCTGCGTAGTGCTCGATCAAAATACCGATAAAACGTTCAATCGAACCCAAAATGACACGATGCAGCATAACCGGGCGGTGTTTTTCCCCGTCAGCACCGATGTAATTCAGGTCAAAACGATCCGGCAGGGTAAAATCGCACTGAATAGTAGCACACTGCCACTCCCTGTCAAGCGCGTCCTTCAGCTTCACATCAATCTTCGGACCGTAAAAAGCCCCGTCCCCCGCATTGATTTCGAACGGATGACCACTGTCCTCCAAAGCACTGCGTAGCGCTGAGGTCGCCTGTTCCCAGTCGGCATCACTACCGATCGATTTTTCCGGCCGGGTTGAGAGCTCCATACGGTATTCAAAACCGAAAATACCGGCGACATCCTGAATAAACTGCATAACACCCTTGACCTCGGCGTCAATCTGATCAGGACGGCAAAGGATATGGGCATCATCCTGGGTAAAAGCACGGACCCGCAGCAGCCCATGCAGCACACCCGACTTCTCATGGCGATGAACTGTTCCCAGTTCGAAGTAGCGCAAAGGTAAATTGCGGTAAGAACGCGGCTTAGACTTGTAAATCAACATGTGCGCCAGGCAGTTCATCGGTTTGATACCGTAACTCTGCTCGTCGATCTCAGTGAAATACATGTTCTCGCGGTAATGCTCGTAGTGACCGGAGATCTGCCACAGTTCAGTCTTGAGAATCTGCGGGCCCATGACAATGTCATAACCACGCTTGAGGTGTTCCTTGCGTTCAAAATCCTCAATAACAGTGCGCAACATGGCGCCCTTGGGATGCCAGATCACCAGCCCGCTGCCGGCGTCTTCGTTGAAGGAGAAGAGATCCAGCTCACGACCGAGCTTGCGGTGATCACGCTTACGTGCTTCTTCCAAACGGTTCAGGTGTGCTTTCAGGTCTTTCTTGTTCTGGAAGGCCGTTGCGTAAATCCGTTGCAGCATGGCATTTTTCTCATCACCACGCCAATAAGCGCCTGCCAGACTGGTTAACTTGAAAACCTTAAGCATTCCAGTGCGGGGGATATGCGGGCCACGGCAGAGATCGACAAAATTTCCCTGGCGATAAATCGAAACTTTTTCTTCGTCAAGGTTCTCAATCAACTCAACCTTGTATTCCTCGCCCATCTCGCGAAACATCTTAATTGCATCAGTCCGGCTGATCTCTTCACGAACAATCCTCAGATCTTCCTTGGCCAGTTCTGCCATCCTTTTTTCGATGACCGCAAAATCCTCAGGTACAAACTTTTTCGTTGCGCTGTAAAAATCGTAATAAAACCCGTCCTTGATGGCCGGTCCGATTGTCACCTGAATGTCATCACCGTAGAGATCTTTGACTGCTTGGGCCATCAAGTGAGCAGACGAGTGACGAATAATCTCCAATGCTTCCGGAGAATTCTGGGTAATCAATTTCAGTTTACCGGCCGACTCCAGCGGCTGGCTAACATCAATCAATTGACCATTAAATTGGGCGGCAACAGCCTGCCGGGCAAGATTTTCACCAATCCCCGAAGCGATATCGTAGGGAGTCGCTCCCGACTCAACCTCTTTGACCGACCCATCAGGTAGTTCAATCTGTAACATCGCCATTGCAAGTCTCCTGAAACAAAAAGAGGCATCTTCTATAGATGCCTCGACGTCTGAACGGTTATTCGCAATTGCCGGTTATGGTAGGCACGGGCGGGATTGAACCGCCGACCCCTACCGTGTCAAGGTAGTGCTCTCCCACTGAGCTACGTGCCTGCAACCAACCGCGGCGTTCTTTTATCAAATCGCCGTCAATACTGTCAAGCCATTTTGTCTGTTTCGCCAGTTTTTTATTTCGCTAGGAGCCTGTCGGACTTGACGGGCCGTAGCGAGAAATTGGATGTTCGAGGCCAGATTTACGGGAATTTGAGAGCGAATAGCATGGCTATTTGTCGAAAATTGCCGTAGATCTGGACCGATCAGCCGATTTCGC
>WTCI01000349.1 GCA_013138655.1 Desulfuromonadaceae bacterium
AGATTAACGACGAGCATTGAACTCTGCACGACGATTTTTGGCCCAGGCCGCTTCAGTCTTCGCCGGGTCGAGAGGGATCTCTTCACCGTAGGAAATGATGCTCACGCGGCCCGCGGAGACACCGAGAGAAACCAGGTGGCTCTTGGTTGCCATGGCGCGCTTTTCACCGAGAGCCAGGTTATACTCATCGGAACCGCGCTCATCACAATGTCCCTCAATCTGAACGTTGATCGTCGGGGCCGCTTTCAGCAAGTCGGCATTCATCGCCAATTGCTGTCTGGCGGCACCCGTGAGAACATACTGGTCAAAATCGAAATAAATCCGCAGCAAACCGCTGACTGCCCTGTTAGCGGCAGCTTCAGCTGCGGCAATGCGTGCAGCAGCACGTGCGGCTGCAGCTGCTGCTTCGTCCACAGGTTGTTCTTCAATAACCGCAGGCTGTTGCTGCAGAACCTGCTCTTGGGTCGGTTGTTCCGTCACGACAGTTTCTTCCGTTAGCGGTTTTTTGGCACAACCGGCCGCCAGCAAGGTTAGAAGGAAGAACATTATCACCAGCCGGGTCAGGTTAAGCTTTGGCATCATCAGCCACTCCTTTCGCATATGCGATCAACATTGAAGATCGATTGAATCATTATTTATTTCGAGAACCCCGCCCATTATACAGAAGAGCGAAACAAAAACAACACCCGTTCCGGCCTGATTTATTGATTTACCAACGTGCTGACCAAGCTGGGTGGGTATCATGACCGCCTTTGGTAGAAATTTTCCGGGCTCCGGTTCCATCTGCCCGCATGATCCAGATCGATTTTTCATCACCTCGGTCAAGAGAATAGATGAGAAATCGTCCGTCCGGACTCCAGCGGGGATGCTCTTTACTCCCCGGACCGAACGTCAGCTGTCGCTCATCACGACCGTCCGACCGGATCGAGAAAAGATTGAATTCGTTCCCCTCCAAACGGGCAAAAACGATGCGCTCTTTTTTCGGACTCCATGCCGGGGTCGCATTGTACTTCCCCTCGTAGGTCAAGCGCTTCACTTCCAGGGTATGGATATCGACGATAAAAATGTTCGGATTACCGCGCCGATCCGAGACAAAGGCGATTTTATGCCCATCCGGACTCCAGGAGGGATCGACATCAATGCCGTAATGATTGGTCAACCGCCGGTGGATAGTGCCATCGGTGCCAAGCAGGTAGATCTCCGAGTTTTTATCCTTTGACAGGGTCAGGGCAACCTCGCGGCCATCCGGGCTGTAACGCCCGCCGATGTTCAGGCCCGGTTTGAGGGAAAGACGCGATTCGCGACCGGTGTAGATCTCCTTGCGATAGAGATCGGGATTTCCCTTGTCGTAAGAGGTAAAAATCAACTCTTTACGGGTCGGCGAAAAATCCGGATTGAGGACGATGGAACGATGGTCGGTCAAGCGCAACCGCTGATGGCCGTCAACATCCATCAGGTAGAGTTCCTTACGCCCGGTGCGCTTGGAAATATAGGCAATCCGGCTGTTGAACGGGCCGGACTCACCGGTCAAACTGAGCAATATCTGGTCGGCAAAGGTGTGGGCAATGCGCCGCACATCTGCCAGCGTGCCGATATAGCGGCGTCCGGTTAACAGGCGTCGTGAGATAACATCGTAGAGCCGCAGCTCAACCGTCAGCTTGCCCGCCTCAAAACGATAGCCCCCTTTGATCAGGACCTCGGCTCCGAGCATTCGCCACTGGCCGAAATCGACCTGGGTACTGTGCAGGGTAAGCTTTTGCGCATCGCCCAAAAAAGCTTCCGGATCGACCAGATCAAACAAGCCGGACAGATCCAGATCATTTTCCAGCACCTGCTGGAATTCTTCGGCAACGCCAGCCTGCACAGCCCCCATCGGTAACAACGAGGTGATCGCCAGAGGGATGGTCTGTTCGCCCGGTGCGCTGATTTCTATTCTCACTGCCGCCGCGCTGCCTGCGTAAAAAAAATAGAGCACTGCGGCGGCTAATATTGCCCGAACTATTTTCATGGTCTATCCAACATATCCTTCAGGTTAAAAATAACGGTAAAATCTGTTTGCTCCTGCAGCGGTTGCCCCAAATCTTTCGATTTTAGAATGGCACGCAGCAGCGAACTGTCAAAAATCTCATTCCCCGACTTCTCTTCGAAGCGGTAGTGACGTAGCTTTCCTTCTGCACTGTAAACAAGAAGCACAACTGCTTCAAGTTGTCGAGTCGCTAGCTGGTATTGGGACAAGCGCCACTGCCGGGTAATAAATTCACGGACATAATCCCGTTCATCGACTCCAATCTCATCCCCCTTGCCCGTGACTGAACCGACCGGAGCGTCGGCCACCGGGGATTTAACCTGCTGGCTTTCTGCTGCCGCCGCTGCCCGCAAAGCATCCAGCCGGGCTTTTCGTTCCTGCTCGGCCCGTTTCTTGACCTGTGCCGTACGCAACTCTTCCAGGCGTTTCTGCAAAGCGTTTTCCTGGGATTTACTGACAGCAGGCGTGGGTTCAGGTTCGGGCACTGGCTGCAACCTTGTCACCGCCTTTGGTTTTGCCTCAGGCTTGCTCGGAAGCGGTTTTGGCTTGACCGGTTTGGGCTTCGGTTTGACGACTTTTTTCGCCGGCTTCTTTTTCACCGGTGCCGCTTCGGGGCGCCCGGCCTGGGGTTTTTTCACCGGCTTGTTGACCAGGTTAACCCGGTAGACCGGGGGCTTGACCGGATCTTTTTTCGGAAACCAGGGGGTATGATAAAGAACCGGCAGCAACAGATGCAGCAGAAAAGACACCAGCAACATCCGCCGGAAACCGGGCTCGAACACTGACTGCAACTGCTGCCAGCGCTGTTTGCGAGAAGAGTCCATGGGGCCGTGGCTACTCCTCCGGGAGGCGGGTCACCATCCCCAACTTTTCCACCCCGGCTCGTTTGACCGCGGCCATCACTTGGACTACCCGGCCATAAGGAACCTTCTGATCGGCCTCAAGAAAAACCTCGCGATCCGGTTTCCCCTTGAGGGCCTGCTGCAAAACCGGGCCAAGCTTGCTGATCTGTTTCACCTCGGCCTTGCCGATAAAAATCTTGCCGCTGCGCTCTATGGTCACCACCAGCGGTTCCTGCTGAGACGGCAGACCGGGGGCTTCCGCCACTTCCGGCAGATCGACCTGCACCCCCTGATCAAGCATCGGTGCGGTCACCATAAAGATAATCAGCAACACCAGCATGACATCGACGAAAGGCGTCACGTTGATCTGCGACAGAC
>WTCI01000126.1 GCA_013138655.1 Desulfuromonadaceae bacterium
CCGACCATTATGTTGCAGACGGAAGCTGACGGCTGGATTCGCTAAAGCCAGCTTGGTCACAACATCTGCGGCATGACTGAGTTCAGTCTGTTCTTTGCGGAGAAATTTTCGTCGTGCCGGCAGATTAAAAAACAGGTTGCGCACTTCAACAACTGTCCCCCGGGGCAAACCAACCTCTTCGGCGCGTTTGATTGCACCCCCCTCGGCATAAATCAGCTGTCCAAGCCCCTGGTCATCGGCGCAGGTTTTCAACAGAAACCTGGAAACTGAAGCAATTGACGCAAGGGCTTCCCCGCGAAACCCGAGCGTGTGCAGGGCAAAAAGATCGGCATCTGTACGAATCTTGCTGGTGGCGTGGCGTTCAAGGGACAGAAAGGCATCCTGGCGGTTCATGCCACTGCCGTTATCAGCTATCCGAATTAATTTTTTACCCCCTGATTCAAGCTCCACAAGCAGGTCTGTCGCCCCGGCATCAAGTGAATTCTCAAGCAATTCCTTGACAACAGAAGATGGCCGCTCGACCACCTCCCCGGCGGCAATCTTGTTACAAAGTTCTTCCGGAAGAAGATGAACTTTTGTTTCCATGGCTGTCATCATGATCTCACACAATCAAAAAAGATGGTCTTGCAAAAAAGAATACGATGGCTAAGCAAAAAGAGAGCGGCCGGAAAACCGACCGCTCTCTTTGATTGATTCAATTGTCGGATTCTCTGCCTATTTTTCTTCGAGATCCTCAAAAATCATCTCGATTTCTTCAAGCTCAGCAAAAGATTCAGCCGGTGGTGTTATGTGTTTTTGCATTTTCAGCAAGCCAAGATCTTCAGCAATATTCTTGACGATATGAGTTGTGACTTCGGTTCCGCGCCGCAGGTAGGTTTCGAACAGGGCATTATCACAGATCGTGTTGATCAGGCGCGGCACCCCGCCAGACAGTTTATGAATCAACGGCAGCACCGTAGTTTCAAACGGCGTCTTCCGGCAACCCGCAACCTGCAGGCGATAATTGATATAGGCCTCGCTCTCTTCAGCAGACAAGGGCTTCAGGTTACACTTGAAAGCCACTCTCTGCGCCAGAGGCTCATCCAGTCGCATGATTTCATCCAACTCAGGCAGACCGAAAAACAAAATATTCAAAAGCTTTTTATCCGGGATCTCCAGATTCAGCAAGCCCCGAAACTCTTCCATCAATTCCCTGGTCTGCAGCATCTGTGCTTCATCAATCAGCACAACTGCTTTACGCCCTTCCTTGTCGATCTGTAATAACCGCCCATACAGCTGCTTGAGCATTTTCAGCGGACTGTCATCCGGATTTTTAACTCCCAACTGCATGCAGATTCGCGAAAGGAGCCACTCCGGGGTGATCCCGGAATGGATCATCACCAACAAAGAAGACTCGTACTGTTCAATCGGCAGTTCATCAAGCATTCGCCGAGCCAGGGTGGTTTTCCCGGTCCCGATACCGCCCACCAGAACGGCCAACCCCTTGTTTGAATCAACGGAATATTTCAGCCGCAACAACGCCTGATTGTGCTGTTCACTATCGAAATAAAACTTTTCATTCGGTGCGTTGGAGAAAGGTTCGCGTTCAAAATTAAAATAATCGGTATAGCCCATGAGTCATTCCAGAAAAAAGGGGTTGTAAACCAGGCAGAAGGGTCAAAAAATTGCTCGTTTCCCATATGAAAACTTGCCGTGCGCCCATCCGGAGTTTCCGGATGGGTACTAAATAAAGGATATCCGTTCCTTGCTTTCTTCCATCCTCCCAGCATCGGAATCGCTAACGATTCCGAGACGTTCTTGAAGAGCGGCAATTTTCTCCCGGATATCACGATAATTTTGATCTTGCTCCATAACGGACTGATAACAACTCAAGGCATCTTCCAGGCGTTCCGCTGACCCATATAAGCGGGCCAGTTCATAGCCAAGGCTGAGACGTTGTTCTTCCTCCAGATGTGGTGAATCGAGTGCCTGCTGAAACACCAACTCAGCACTGTCGAATTCGCCCTTTTCAGAATAACAAAGCCCTTTTAATGTCTGACAATCGACATAGCGGGAAGGGTCCTTTTCCGCTTTGGTAAACTCGCTGACAGCATCATCCAGCAAACCCATCTCACGGTATGCTATGCCGAGATTATAATGAGATTCCATGTCGTCTGCCGCAATTTGCTCATCGACATCCGTGCGGAACACTTTCTGTTCCTTGTCTGTTTCATCGGTCAGCACATCGACCGACTCAGCGACATCGGGAAATTCGGGGAAATCTTCCGTGCTCAACTCTGCCGGCAGATCGGTAGATTCTGCAACTGGCTCCTCGGTCTTTGTATGTAGGTACTGATGAATTTCCGTCAACTTCTGCTGACATTCCTCAGAATCTGGGGCAAAGACCAGAACGTCGCTGCAGAGTTTTTCCGCTTCGACATACAACCCCTGTTGAATGTAAAATTCCGCCTCTTCCAAATCTGCAGCGATATCGCGTTCTGCAACCGCGGGCTCAAGAGATTCATCATCGACGTTATCCATCTCGAATGAGTACTCTAAATCGGTTGTATCCTGAGAGCCCACGTCTGTGTCGTCACGGAGATCAAGCTCTATGAGCTTATCATCGACATCTGCGTCTTCTTGATCCAGTGTAAGCGCAATTTCATCCATTGCCTCAAGTTGCAGATCCAGCTCTTCCTCTACAGGAAGGTCGACAATTGCTTCTTCTTCCTCTTGCGACAATTCCAAATCGATCGACGGGACTTCGATATCGTCAATAACCGACCCGAGTAACGAATCCGACAGGGTTTCCTCTTCTGTCGTTTCAGCTGGCTCCTCTTTCTCTGAGAGAATGTCGAGAAGTTTTTCCCCTTCCCCGGTCAATTCATAAATAGAGTCGAGTGTTTGTAAAATGACTGGATTCTTCGGCAATTTTTCTTTCAGAACTTCATAATAATTTTTCAGCTTTTCCAGACGATCCGCTTTGAAGAATGCTTCTTTCCACTCTTCAAGCTCGGAAAGTGCCTGGTCAAGCTGGTTGCTATCAAAATAAACCTTGATCAACAATTCACGGATATCCAGATCTGACGGGTCAAGTTCCAGTAGCTGGAGGGAGGTCTCAGCCGCACTGTTCCACTCCCCGAGATCATTGTAACCACGAGCGATCAGACGCAGGATATCCGGATTTTGCGGGTTCTCCTGAAGGAGACCGGAAAGAATGGAAATCCCCTTTTTCAGATCCCCTTTTTCGTAAAGGGTCAGCGCCAAACCCATCTGCAATTTTTTGTTCTTGGGGAACAAGGGGAGGATGATCTTGTACAGCTTGAGAATTTTATCGAATTCGTTCTTTTCACTAAGATCCGCAAGAACCGCCTCAAACTCGGCAAGCCCCTCATCCGCCCGCTCATTTGCGGTATAGACCTCAGCTAACTTGATACGAACATTGAGGTTTGCAGCATCAAGGTCGCGCATTTTTTCCAGCACCTTGAGCGCATCGGCAACCATCCCGTTTCGCTCATAATAGCCGACGAGATTTCGGTACTCGCTCATCGCGTTGCCAATTAAGCCCTGTTTTTCATTCAGCTCAGCCATGCGGCTGGAAAGTGCAACCTGGCTTGGGTCAAGGCGTTGCATCTGCTTATAAATGGCGATCGCCTTCAGGTAAAAACCATTACTGGAAAAATACTTCGCGACGGCCTCGTAATGCTCATAAGCCTCGACATTTTTCCCGGTTCGAACATAAAGCTCTGCCAGCTTCTGACGAGAACGCACATCGACAGGATCAAGCTCAACAACCTTGGCATAATCTCTAATCGCTTTAGCAACCTGTTTTTTCTTCAGGCTTTTCTGAGCGGATTCGAGTAGTTTGTCCTTATTTGCAGCCAAAAAAACTTCCTCCGACAAACAGTTATTTATTTAAACCAGACATCATCGAACAATACGCGATTGTTACTTTTACTGTCAAGTAAAGCTATTGGCATTCTCAAATGAAAATCGCTCCTGTAGACAAATAAAAATGGCCATTTTTCATTACAATTCTCGCAACTTTTTGATTTCACCCGCACCTAAAATGCGAAACTGCCCGGTCGGAAGATTAGCAAGTTCCAGGAAAGCAACACGAATTCTTTTCAATCTCACGACAGAAAGACCCAGAGACTCACACATCCGTCTGACCTGCCGATTGCGCCCCTCACGAATTGTCAACGTGAACCAGCTGGACGTACGCCCCGATCTGACATTTGCAACCTCTGCGGGCAGCGTCAAACCATCGCTCAGCTGGACGCCCTGCTGCAAGATGAGAAGCTTTTCTTCGCTGAGAACACCACGCACCTTAACCAGGTAGGTTTTTTCCACATGATGGCTCGGATGGCTGAGCCGTTGCGCCAAATCCCCGTCGTTCGTCAGCAGCAGCAGTCCCTCAGTGTTGAAATCAAGGCGGCCGACCGGATAAAGCCTCTGGGGTATAGCAGTCACCAGATCAGTCACCAGTTTCCGACCCTGTGGATCCTTCATGGTCGAGATATAGCCGCGCGGCTTATTCAACAGAACGGTCACGGTTTTTTCTGCCACCGACAGTTTTTGTCCATTGACTATGACCTGATCAACGGCCAGATCAGCCCGGTCTCCCAAGCCGGCAACAGCACCGTTCAGCAAAACCTTCCCCTCAGCAATCCAGACTTCCGCCTGCCGCCGGGAAGCAAGACCGGCCCTGGCAATTAATTTCTGCAAACGCTCAGCCATTGTGCTGCTCTACAGACCCTGGTTCGAGAGGAACAGCTTCGATCAATTCAGGATCAAGAGAACTGAACTCTTTCAAGGTCGGCAGATCATTCAGATCACGCAAACCAAACAGTTCGAGGAACTGGCGACTGGTTCCATACATAAGCGGTCGTCCTGGAACATCTTTCTTGCCGAGAATCCTCAACAAATTTTTCTCCAGAAGAGTTTTCATCACCCCGCCGGAATCGACTCCACGCAGATATTCGATTTCCGCCCGCGTCA
>WTCI01000040.1 GCA_013138655.1 Desulfuromonadaceae bacterium
AATTTTTCTCCAATCTAGAAACGCTTTCTGGAATCGCAGAAAAAGGCGCTAGTCATAGTTTGCTTACAATTGGAATGAGCGTAATTGCTATAGCTCTACTAACTAAGTTTAAAATTGCTGGCGTATCCGGGAAAAAACTAGGGACACTCCCCCTATTTCCTAATTGCTTTCCGACCAACTCTCCCCTATCCTGATCATATGCCAAGAATCGCTCGCATTATCGCTCCCGGATATCCTCACCATGTCACACAACGTGGCAACAACCGCTCTACGACTTTTTTCGACGATGAAGACCGACAGACTTATCTGCAACTGCTTTACAAATACGCCGGTAAATTCTCTCTGCAAATCTGGGCCTACTGTCTGATGGACAATCATGTCCATCTGCTGGCTGTCCCTGAAAAAGATGAATCTCTGGCTCGTGGCTTCGGCCTGACAAATCAGGTTTACACTCAGTATCTTAACCGCAAACGGATACAGAGCGGCCGCATCTGGCAGAATCGCTTCTTCTCCTGTATTGTTGAGGATGATGAGTATCTCTGGACAGTGGCTCGTTATATTGAAAACAACCCGTTGAAAGTCGGGCTTGCGGATATGGCTGAGAGCTATCGCTGGTCCAGCGCCAAGGCGCATCTCACCGGATCAGCGGATGAACTTTTGCACGAACCGTCCTGGCTGGAACCGCAGGACAGACAAAGCTATGCCGAATTCATGTTGCAAAGCAACGAAGAGTCGGAAAACATACTTCGCAAAGCAACCCGTACCGGTCGCCCTTTTGGATCAGAAACATTCATCGATAAAATGGAGCTTCAACTGAATCAGGCTTTAAGACCACGGAAACCGGGAAGACCAAAAAAAGAAAACCGGGGAGCGTCCCTAGTATAAAATTCTAATTCTGATGGTGTGTATAGGGTGTACGGAACTGGATAATAACTTATTCACGCCGCTGCGCGGCGTGAATCGCGGAGCTGAGCCGCGATTAGATTTAAATCAATTATTTGAGGTTATCTCATGAGTGATGACAAATTTGTTATCCAATCGATAGGCGTTATTCATTCCCCACATAAAGAAATGTCCAAGATTCCAATACAACCTGTCTTCTGCAATGACATTGAGGGTACAGTTGTATTAGATATCGAATATGTTGACGGATTGAAGGATCTGCAAGGATTTTCCCATATCTATCTATTCTATTACTTCCATCAATCTCAGAAAATTTGTTTACGCCTAAAGCCATATCTTTCAGATCAGAAACACGGTATTTTCGCTACACGCGCTCCGCATCGTCCCAATAAATTAGGAATGAGTCTTGTTCGATTGATGAGAATCAAAGATAATATCCTTCATGTCAAAGATATTGATATATTAGATGGTACACCTTTACTTGATATCAAACCATATATACAAAGGTTTGATTCAAAGAAAAACACCAGATCGGGGTGGCAAGATACAATTACAGATGATGCTGCCTCTGTACGAGGTTTGAGGGATTACAAGCGATAACAAAATCTAACGAATAAGGATAGATAGCGCGAGGGAGACGCCTAACGTTGTTGATAAATCCACCTCCTCCATTATACTCTCTCCATGCCATGCCATGCCATGCCCAAGCTCGTATCGATATCCCAGGCCTTCTGCAACATGTCATTATCAGAGCAATGTCGATAAAGAAAAGGCCGTAAATATGGACTGAATTTCTGTTTTGACCGGTGGCGGGACGGTTGTCGCTGGAGCAAGGTCCTGGTAGTAGGCGATCGTCCTGATGGGAAAATCTTTTTCTGGTCTGGGGAGTGCTTTCTGAAGAGGGTTTTTCTACAGGCTCGTTAGGAGCGAATCATGAAATACGAGTTGACGTATGATAAGGAAAGAAATCTCATCATCGGACACGTTTACGGCGAGTTCGATTCTTCACTCGTCACGAAAATGGCCTCCGATCTTGCGGACATGATCCAGAAACATGGCTGCAACAGGTTGCTGAACGATTTGCGCAGCGCGAGGATTACACCGTCGACTCTTGAGATCTACACCATGCCCAAGAGCGTCGCTAAATTCAGAGAGGCGACCAGATGTAAACGAGCACTCGTAGTGAGCGGCCCCCTGAAAGACTACAACTTCTTAGAAACAGTCTCGGTAAACGTAGGTCAACGACTCAAGATCTTCACCGACCCAGACACCGCCATTGATTGGCTGATGGACAACGAACAAACTTCTGATCGGGATAGCGAGCCGCTTTAGCGGCCCCCTCCCAAAGCACCGCACATACGAGTCCGTATACGGCGCCTGGCCAGATACTTCATCGGGCAGCAAATCGAATCCATATCAAGTGTCGGAGGATTTAAGGGGACTTGTTGATAAATCCACCTCCTCCATTATACTCTCTCCATGCTACGCCAAGCTCGTATCGATATCCAGTTAAGAAACATCCCCTGCATTTACTACAGGGGTCTGTCCAAAAGTTACTGCTCTGCCAGTCTGCCAGTAACCTTTTTTGTTTTAATCGATAGCAGTGAGAGGTAAGAGGAGAAATGACGAGTATTGGAT
>WTCI01000282.1 GCA_013138655.1 Desulfuromonadaceae bacterium
CTTTTCATCGCCGGAGCCGACAGTGAAAGTAAGCAGATCGAAAAGAATGTCCTGTGGCCGCAGGCCATGCTTGTTAACCGCTAATGCATAGATCTGTTTTGCCGTCGCCACCTTCTTTTCGCAACTCAGCGCCATCCCCTCTTCGGTGATCGTCAGGGCGACCACGGCAGCCCCGTATTTTTTTGCCAACCGGCAGATTTTATCCAGATTCGCGCCGCCATCTTCAAGATTGATCGAATTGATGATTGCCCGTCCGGGATAGAGCGGCAGCACTGTTGCCAGGGTCTCCGGACTGGTCGAATCAAGCATCAGTGGCGCCTTGCAGGAGCCCGCAAACAGGCTCACCAGATGCACCATATCGGCCGGTTCATCCCGCCCGGCATAGGCGACGCAAAGATCAAGCACCTGTGCCCCGCGTGCCTCCTGATCAAGAGCCAGCTTGAGACAGACGTCCCAATCCTCGGCCAGCAGGGCCTCACGAAAGGCCTTGGAGCCGTTCGGGTTGCAGCGTTCGCCGATCAGCAACGGCGGAATGTCCTGATTCAGCTCGACGGCCTGGTAAAGACTGGCAACGGAAGGTTTCATCGCAGCACCTCCCGCGGCATCGGCTGCACACCGGACAATTTTTCCGCCAGTGCCCGGATATGCGCCGGGCTGGTTCCACAGCAGCCGCCGACGATACTGACCCCCTGCTCAGTGACAAATTGGTACATCTGCCCGGCAAACTCCGTAGGAGTCAAAGGGTATACCGTCTGCCCGTCAACCACTTCCGGCAGTCCCTGATTGGGAATGCAGGAGATCCGTTGCGGCCAGTGCCGGCTGAGATAATGGATGTGCGAGGTCATATCCTGCGGGCCGGTGGCACAATTCAGACCCAGGGAAAAAAGTGGATAGGGTTCCAGGGTGGCAACCACGGCAGCGATATCGGATCCGACCAGCATGGTTCCCTGCTGTTCGATGGTGACCGAGGCGAGAACCGGGAGCTCAAGCTTTGCGGTTTCAAGGACCTCAAACAGGGCAACCAGCGCTGTTTTTGTTTGCAACAGATCCTGGCAGGTTTCAACAATCAGACAATCGACCCCGGCTTCGAGTAATGCCTCAGCCTGTTCCCGGGTAGCCGTAGCCAGTTGCGCGACCTCGATATGCCCGAGCGACGGTAACTTGGTGCCGGGCCCGAGCGAACCGGCCACGTAGCGACCTGGCTGTCCGGCAGCGGCGATACGCGCGTTTTCTACCGCTTTGCGGTTGATCTCTTTGACCCTGTCCGACAATCCATATTCAGCCAGAACCACACTGGAGGCACCGAAGGTGTCGGTCTCGACAACCATTGCACCGGCGTTATACATACTCAGATGCAGATCGATGACAAATTCAGGTGCGTAGATATTCAGGATCTCGTTACACCCCTCGCAGCCCTGCCAAGCCTCGTCCGGGATATTCATGGTTTGCAGATTGGTCCCGCAGGCACCATCAAAAATTAACAATTGTTGTTCAGCAAGAATCATAAAAAGCCTTGTTTTGTATCCGATTGTATCCGTGTTGACTTAAGCTGTTCTGCGAATATTAACGAGTTGAGTCGGAGCTGTCCAGCCAAGAGCAAACGTGCAAATAACAGGCTGAAAAGACAATTCCAGGTTCACATAACAGGATATCTTTGTTAGAATATTTTGCAAAAATAACATTTATGAGGTGAGCTGTGAATCTTCCCGAAGATCAATTAAAAGCAAATACCCTGCAACGTCGTTTGGGCGACTACTTGATTGCCGCAGGACAACTGACCCCAGAGCAACTTGATGAAGCGATTGAATATCAGTGTATTTACGGCGGCCGGCTGGGAACGAGTCTGGTCGAACTCGGATTTGTCAATGAAGAGCTGCTTGCACGGATATTAAGCCAACAGCTCAGGCTGCACTATATCAAACCTGAATTACTGATGGATGTGTCACAAAACATCCTCGATCTGATCCCGAAAAAATTTGCGCTTAAATACCAGATTGTGCCCTATCGCAAAGACCAGGGCAAACTTTACCTGGCTATGAACGACGTCACGAATCTGGCAGTTATTGATGAATTATCATTTCAGCTCAACCATATTATCATCCCTCTGGCAATCCCGGAAATCCGCCTGATGCTGGCCTTAAAAAAACACTACGGGCTGAAATTGTCCCCCCGTTTCGAAAGTCTGGAGGCACAGCTCAAAAAACGTTCAAAGGCGGTAGAAAAACCGACAGCGAAAAGGGTCATGACTGACGATAAAAAAGAAGCCTGGCCATTGCTGGGGGATGAAGAATATTCCGGGGAAGCAGCAAACGACGAACCCTGTTTCGGCCTCGCCACCTCCCCCGGCGATATTTCACAAACCAGCCTTTTCCAACAGCTGGCGACAGCTGGAAATCGTGACGATATCGCCAAAGCGCTAACCGCTTACCTGGGGCAGGAATTCGCAGCCTGCGGGCTCCTGATGGTCCGTTCACCCAACGTCACCGGCTGGATGGCCTCCTTTCACGGAACCGAACTCAGCGGCTTCGATCAGCTCAGCATCCCCCTGAATGGCAATTCAATTTTCAGCCAGGTGGTCGAAAGCAGGTCTCATTATCTGGGCCCGGTGATAGAAACCCCGGACAACTGCACTTTGCTGCAATGTTTCAATGCAAAACCAACCCAGAACGCTTTAATTATCCCCTTGCTGGTCCGTGATCGCTTGATCAGCATCCTCTATCTGCAGGACAACCTCGAACAGCTTGAGCTGCGTTTTGCCGAGGTACAGAACATTGCCCGCAAAACAGAAATGTCATTTACCCTGCTGATTCTGAAAAACAAAATCTTAACGACTTGACGCAGATGACACGGAAGAAAATCAGCTTAAATGCTGAAGACGCAGCAAAGCTCAACAGAGCATTATCTGCAAACAGTGTGGAACTCTATCAACTTATTCACGATCCTCAGCCGGAAGTTCTGCTGGCAATCCTGAAAAACCGGCAGATAAATGATGAACATCTGCTGGCCCTTTTGCAAAGGCGGGATCTACCGGAAGAATTACTCAGTCGAATTTATCAGCGTCGTAGCGAATCGCTGAGCCATAAATTGCTGCTGGCGCTGGTTAAAAACCCTGCCCTTCCGGGAAATATTCTGCGCAGCTTATTGCCGCAACTCCGACTTTTCGAGCTGGTTTATGTCTGCTTCATGCCGGGAGTCACGCCCGATCAAAGAATGGCAGCAGAACGCATCATTCTGCAGCGATTGCCGACAACCCCACTTGGCAACAAAATCACTCTGGCACGTCGGACAACAGCCAATGTCGTTGCCGAGCTCTTAAAAGAGGGAAATCCGGCCGTCATGGGCGCCTGCCTGAACAGCCCAAGACTAAAAGAGGCCGCCATCTTTCAGTTTTTACGCGGCCCGAAAACCTCCGCAGAAACCATTTCCATGATCGCTCGTCACAGTCGTTGGCAACAGCGGCCGAATTTAAGACTGGCGATTTTAAAAAACCCACATACCCCGGATATCTGGTTTACCCTCTGGCTGCCAAAATTACCGCCCGCCTTGCTGAAACAGTTACTGGCAGCACCGAGTCTCAAGGCGAAACAAAAAAAAATGATCGGCAATGAACTCAAGTGCCGCAGAGTTTGATTGAAATAAGTATTTTCTTAACTATTTTTTGCGTCGTTAGGTTATGATAGCAACCTAATCAATCGGCCTTAAGGAAACACAATGATCGAAGCACAGAGAAATTCACAAATCCGTACTTTGATTGATGAGCAGATCAACCTGCCGTCCCCACCGGAAATTGCCGTAAACATTCTCAATACAGTACAAAAAGATGATTCCTCGATACAGGAACTCGCCAGAATCATTAAGGCGGACCCGGCCTTGACCGGGAAGATTCTCAGCGTCGCCAATTCCAGCTTTTATGCTTTACCGAATAAAGTCACCAGCGTGGAGAGAGCCCTCTCAATCCTCGGCTCAAATCTGTTCAAAAACATTGCCCTCTCCTTTTTAATTGCTGCCGAATTGCGCAGCGATAAGCAATCCACCTTCAATTTTGACTACTTCTGGCGGAGATCAGTGACCTCGGCGGTTGCAGCAGAGCTGTTAGCCAAATCATTACAGGAGAAAGGCGACGATTTCTTTGTTGCCGGGCTGCTACACGACATCGGCGTGCTGATTTTGTACCTGAATAAAGGTGATGAATACGCATCACTGTTGCATGATCGTAAAATTTCTGCTGAGCCTCTCGAGAAATGTGAGTTGCGGCAATATGGTTTTACCCACCAGCAAATCGGGGCGATGTTGATCGACACCTGGGGCCTGCCGGAGTCCATTTCGGTTCCCGTGCATTTTCATCACCTTAACGCCGATCCACCGGAAGAGCACCGGAGGATGACGGAAATCATCAGCTTTGCCGGTCGCTTGGCAGCCATTTACAATCAGACGGAAACGGCTGGAAAAGTGCGGGCGCTACAAACGGAAATATGCGACCTTTATCACCTGAAGGCGAACCAGGTCCGTGACCTCCTGGACGATGTTGCCAGGGAAAGCATCGACATTTTAAAAGCTTTCGATTTAGATCCTGGCGATCTCAAACCATACTCACAAATGCTCCAGAAAGCCAATGAGGAGTTGGGACGCCTGAACCTGTCTTACGAGCATCTGGCCATGGAACTGAAAGAAGCCAAAGAAAGGGCAGAAAACCTGGCGAGTGAATTGACTGACGTCAATTCACGTTTAAGAGAACTGGTTTTTCGCGATGGCTTAACCGGTTTGTATAACCACCGCTACTTTCAGGAAATTCTCGCTAAAGAATTGTCTCGAGCCTTCCGTTATCAATCCTCTGTCTCACTGATCATGTTTGATATCGATTTCTTCAAAAAGGTCAACGACCGTTACGGGCACCCCGTTGGCGACCTGGTTTTGATGAACATTGCCCGGGCAATCGAAGGAGCGGTTCGGCCAAGCGATATCGTCGCTCGTTACGGCGGCGAGGAATTTGCCGTAATTCTCCCACAAACAAACGAATCCGGCATGCAAATTTTTGCCGAACGCTTGCGGCGCACCGTCGAAGGGATTACGACAATTGCCGGCAACCAACAGATCGGCGTCACCATCAGCGCCGGTGGAAGCTCTTATTCCCCCGGCGCTACCAAAAGCACACCACAACGCTTAATTGCTGCGGCAGATCAGGGCCTATACGCCTCGAAAAAAAATGGTCGCAATCGGGTCACCATTTTCAAATCACAAACAGACCAGAGTGCCCCTCCCAGTTAGTTTCCGTCCGGAAACGGTTCTTTTCCGCCGTGGCTGTGTCAATCTGCGGCCTTGTTTGTACGGCGTACCGCTGTATGCCTCCGCGCAAACGCTTGATTTCCTTCTTTTCATACAAAAACTGGATACTCGCCTGACAGCGTGTTACTTTTACCCCATAGGTATTTATTAAAAGGTTTCAGCATTCAGGATTTACGCGCCGAATTATGTCAGCTGTTGTGCACGAGAAATATATTCTTGAACCGCGAGATGCCGGTTTCTGTCTGCAACTCACCGGCGACTGGCGATTCAGTGACGGGATTCCTGACATTGAACCCTTGCTGCAACGCTTATCGGCAGAACCAACCCAGCAACAGCTGAACTTTGATGGAAACCAGCTCGGTAAATGGGATTCGGGGCTGATGACCTTTCTGGTGCAGCTGATTGAATACTGTCAGCAACAGCAGATCGAAGTAAAAACCGCCGGTCTGCCGCCCGGAGTCCAGAAATTGCTGACCTTGGCGTTTGCCGTTCCGGAGCGAAAAGGTGCCCGGCGTCAGATTCTCGGCCAACCGATTTTGACCAAAATCGGTAATGTCACCATTGAAATGCACCGCAGCTGGTACGACCTGCTGCACTTCATCGGCGAAATCATTCTCAGCACGCTGAAGATGTTTCGCGGCAAAGCCCGCTTCCGTCGCTCTGACCTGCTTTACCAGATTGAGGGTGCCGGCCCTTCGGCACTGCCGATCATTACCCTGATCGGCATCCTGATCGGATTGATTCTGGCTTTCGTCGGGGCAGTTCAATTGCGCCTGTTTGGAGCACAAATTTTTGTCGCCGACCTGGTCGGCCTGGGCATGGCCCGCGAAATGGGGGCCATGATGACCGCCATTATCATGGCCGGTCGTACCGGTGCTGCCTATGCCGCTCAGTTGGGGACAATGCAGGTCAACGAAGAGATCGATGCGCTAAAAACCATGGGGATTTCTCCCGTTGAATTTCTGGTTCTGCCACGATTGATCGCCCTCTGCATCACCATGCCGCTCCTTTGCATCTATGCCGACTTCATGGGGATCATTGGCGGGGCCATCGTCTGCTCGACCATGCTTGACATCTCTTTTTTCCAATATTTCCAGCAAATACAGAATGCCGTCCCGCTCAAACATTTCATCATCGGTATCGTTAAATCAGGGATCTTCGGCGTGCTGGTCGCCACCTCCGGCTGTTTTCGCGGCATGCAATGCGGCCGCAGTGCTTCAGCGGTCGGCTATGCAGCAACCAGTGCCGTGGTCACCTCGATCGTTCTGATTGTTGTCGCCGATGCTATCATCACCATCATCAGCCAAATCCTGGGAGTTTAGGATGACAGAGTACCATCATCTCGAAATCCACAACCTGACCATGGCCTATGGTGATATCGTCATTCAGGAAAATCTGAATTTCACCGTCAAACAGGGGGAGATATTTGTCATCATGGGTGGCAGCGGCTGCGGTAAAAGCACCCTATTACGACATCTGGTCGGACTGATGCAACCGGCTGAGGGCGATATTTTCATCAATGGAGTCAATCTCTGGCAGGCGTCGCAAATGGAAAGAAATGAGATTATCAGTCACAGTGGGGTTCTGTATCAGGGGGGCGCACTCTGGAGTTCAATGACTTTGGCTGAGAATATTGCCGTCCCCTTGATGGAATATACCCAACTGACGGAAAAACAGATCACGGATGTCATTTCCTACAAGCTGTCCCTTGTCGGACTGGCGGGGTTTGAAGACTATTACCCGTCAGAGATCAGTGGCGGTATGCAGAAACGTGCCGGATTGGCACGTGCCATGGCCCTTGATCCGGACATCCTGTTTTTTGACGAACCATCTGCCGGACTTGACCCGATCAGTTCTCGGTTATTGGATGACTTGATTCTTGAGTTACGTGACAGCCTTGGAGCAACTGTCGTCATCGTCAGCCATGAATTGGCCAGTATTTTTGCCGTCGGTGACCAGGCGATTTTTCTCGATTCGGACAGCAAAACCATTATCGCCACTGGTGCGCCCAAAGAACTGCTTGAATCTTCGGACGACCCGCGGGTCAGACGTTTCTTGACCCGTGCGGCCCATGGCTCGATGGAAACTGAGGTAAGGACTTATGTATAAAAGAAAACGGGTTGATCCCAGAGTCATCGGCAGCTTTGTCATCGGCGCCATTATTCTCGTGGTCGCGGGACTATTGTTTTTCGGTCCCGGTGGATTTATCTCAGAAACTAACCGTTACGAACTGCATTTCGGCAGTTCAGTCAAGGGCTTGAACGTCGGCTCACCCGTCCGTTTCCGTGGCGTAAAAATCGGCCAGGTCAAGCACATCAACGTACAGATCAACCCTGCTGATCTGAAATTTCACATTCCGGTCATTATCGAAATAGAGCCGGCCCGAATCGGAGCTGACGACATCAGCAAGGGGGTGCTCGACACCATCAAATCCACGGTTAAAGGCGATGATCCGATCCAGCGTCTGGTAAAAAAAGGGTTACGCGCGCAACTCCAGCTCGACAGTCTTGTGACGGGCCAATTATTCGTTAATTTTGATATGCACCCGGATACCCCGATTACAAATGTCGACTATCAAGGGGAGTACCCGATATTACCGACCATTCCTTCAAGTCTTGATGAGTTGGCAAAAACTTTTGCAGATATGCCCCTGCGTGAACTGGCCAGTAAGCTGATCAATTCAGCGGCAGGCTTCGAAAAATTGATGACCTCGCCCAACCTGCATAACGGGTTGGCGAAGTTTGATGATACCGCCGGACAGTTAAATGCCCTGCTGAAAAATCTGAATGAACAGTTGTTCCCGCTAGCGCAGTCGCTGCGCCAGACCCTTGAGGAAACTAAAACGTTCATCGGCCATATCGACAGCAAGATTGAACCCCTGGCTCAAGACATCAAAGCAACCGGAATCAGCTTCGAAAGTGCTTTAAACAGATTTTCTGAGGCCTCACAGGAAACAGCCGAAACCATGGAAAGCTGGAAAGACCTGGCAGAGAATGACTCAAGGTTACAGCAGCAACTGGTTCTGACTCTTCGGGAAATCAACAAAGCGGCCCGTTCAGTCCGCTACCTCAGTGCGGAATTTGAACGTGACCCACAAGTTCTGCTTCGAGGCAGAAGCGA
>WTCI01000120.1 GCA_013138655.1 Desulfuromonadaceae bacterium
ACAGAATGCGCCGACCCTGCCGAACCAATTCTTGGCCGATAGCGCAAAGCAGATGTGTCTTGCCGCTGCCGGGATTGCCGAAGGCCAGAACGTTTTCATTCCGATCCAGAAAGGAGCCCTCGAGAAGGGAAAATATTCCGGGGACACAATACTGGTTAACTTGATCACCATCATCAATCGGCATGTGCCGGCGACAATCGACGGTTTTCTGGAGAAATTCGGGGAGCAGAATCGGGGGACAGAGCAGAATCGAAATCCGGGGACACAATACCGCTTAACTTGAAAAGAAAACTATATTACGTCCCCGGATTTCCGGATTTCGGAGCAAGGCAATCAATCATCAGAGAGGCACTATGAAAACATACCACTTTCCCATTTTGCTTATTTTACTTTTAACAACCGCATGCACTCACGGTCCAATAGGTAAAGTAGCCAGCATTGGTTGGTATAAAGACTATGATATTCCTGCAAAAGAAGCCCTGACAGATACTCAATATATCCCAAACTTGATTCAAGCGCTTAATGACAAAAACAATCGAATTGCAATGTACTCAGCACTCGCATTGGGGAAGCTTGGCACTAAAGCAGAAAGCAGTTTACCTGCGCTAGCAGAGGTAGCTTTAAGTGATCGAATTTTAGAAGTACGAATGGAAGCCATAAAATCACTGGTCCTTGTTGGCAAGGAGCATTTGATTATGACTAATACATTGTCCGAAATTATGTTGAATGGTCGTCCTGGGAAAATTCGTGTTTCAGCCGCAAGGGCACTCACAATGCTTGGTCCGTCTGCAGCACCAGCAGTTCCTGCCCTCACTGAAGCACTGGAAAGCCGTTATCACAAAGTAAGAAATTACGCTGCAAAATCGTTGGCATATATCGGCCCGCCTGCGGCTGACGCATTGCCTACCCTAGAAAGGGTTGCTATGGTCGATGAAAGAAAAACAATTCAGGACTCTGCTAAAGAAGCTATTCGTAGAATTACTTATGAGGAAAGACATCCTCAAGAATAAATGCCTAACAAATAAGGATAGATTGCGCGAGGAACGAGCCGCGATCTTATCCTGTGGTTGAACAGATATCCGGACACGAAATATTCCGGGGACACGAAATATTCCGGGGACACAATACTGGTTAGCTTCATGAGAATCGGGGGACAGGATACTCAACCTAGGGACAGCTTGTTGTTATCAATGGTGATCTGAATCGAACCATGAAGTAAACTATGCAAATCTTCCACGCTATGGTAGTATTTCATATATGATTGAACGTCGCTTACATAGCAAGCTGGATGCGCTACTGAATAAAAATCCCGCTGTGGTGCTGATCGGGCCAAGACAAGCGGGCAAAACAACTCTGGCGCTTGAGATTGTTTCCGCACGAAACGCCCTGTATCTTGACCTTGAAAGTCCAAGAGATCTGGCGAAACTGAGCGACATCGAACAGTTTTGCCAAGCCAATGCCGATAAACTATTGGTTCTTGATGAAGTTCAACGCCTCCCCGAGCTTTTTGCTCCTCTGCGAAGCATTATCGATCAACGTCGTAGAAGCGGACAAAAATACGGCCAGTTCCTGCTGTTAGGCTCGGCATCCGTCGAACTGTTAAAACAATCCAGCGAAAGCCTGGCCGGTCGTATCGCCCTTGCGGAACTTTTCCCTCTTGATGCTCTGGAAATCGAGCCGACCTCGACAGCCGTGCAATCCCTGTGGCTGCGTGGCGGTTTTCCTGAAAGCTGCCTGGCGGAAAATGATACAGCGAGCCTGGACTGGCGCTGGGATTTCATCCGCACCTACCTGGAAAAAGATATTCCCCTGCTCGGGCCGCGTATTCCCGCTGAAACATTGCGGCGTTTATGGACAATGCTGGCGCACAATCAGGGGGCGACGCTCAATGCGTCCAATCTTGCCGCCGGGCTGGGTGTCAGCGGCCAGACAATCGGGCGCTATATCGATCTTCTGGTTGACCTGCTGCTGATCCGGCGCTTACAGCCGTGGCGGAGCAACGTTGGTAAACGTCTGGTGAAAACACCAAAAGTCTATGTCCGCGATAGCGGTATTGTTCATGCGCTGCTCGGCATTGAAGATTTCAACAGCCTGCTTGGACATCCGGTCGTCGGCGGAAGCTGGGAGGGGTTTGTGATTGAAAACATTCTTGCTTCGATCAGTGAGCGTATACCACGCAGCTTTTATCGCACATCCGGTGGCGCAGAAATTGATCTAATTCTGGAACCTGCAGCAAGCGAACGTTGGGCAATCGAAATAAAGCTCTCAACCGCTCCCAAGGTGAAAAAAGGCTTTTACAGCGCCTGCGACGATATCCAGGCAACACGAAAAATTCTGATTTATTCCGGTGAGGATTCGTTTCCCATGAAGGACAATGTTGAGGCCATGGGGCTGCAATCCTTTATGAAGGAACTGACGTAGTCAGGAGACTGCCACATGCTTTAAAATAGGAACCTAAATGACTCCAGCAGCAATTGTATCTAAACTTTGGAACTTCTGTAACGTCCTCCGCGACGATGGCATGAGCTACGGCGACTATGTCGAACAGCTCACCTATCTGCTTTTTCTCAAGATGGACGACGAGCGAACAACGCCGCCGCATGTATCCACCCTGCGGAGCCATTAAATATCAAAGGAGGCAATGCACGGGACGGAGTTGATAAATCCACAACCTCCAGTTATCCTCTCTCCATGCCGCACCAAGGCAATTCTCCAGTTCCGACTGGGGCAAAACAGTGCCTGATTAGCGCTAATCTTCAGCCAATGGTTCATTGTCCACTGAATAATCGTTACGATTTAAAAGGAGTATATTTTGCCCATTCCACTTTATCTCATTTGGTTTTTAATTGGTGTTGGATTCCTTGTTGGGGAAATGATGGTCCCTGGCTTTATCCTGATTTTCTTTACGGCCGGCAGTTGGATTGTTGCCATTTCGGTCTTTTTTCTTGAGGAATTAGCCCTTACAACCCAGATAATTATCTTCATGGTTTCATCTTTGGTTTTGCTTTTTACCCTTCGTCGCTTCGGGTTAAACACATTTAAAGGGCAGAGCAAAGCCGGGGTGGATGATGAGTTTTCTAACATCGGACAAAAAGCCGTGGTGACCGAAGCCATTCCTCAAGACGGTTACGGTGAAATACGGTTAGCCGGAACATTTTGGCGAGCCACGGCTGAAGTTCCGATCGATAAGGATCAAAGAGTTGTTGTTGAGGGGCAAGAGTCTAATAACAGTCTTGTCCTGAAAGTTAAACCCTGTACCGGTAGCACGGATAACAAGTCTTAACCCTTTTTTTCACCCTTATGTAGAGGAGTAATAATGTTTTCACCAGGTTTGATTATTTTTGGCGTGTTGGCGGTTTTTGTCG
>WTCI01000034.1 GCA_013138655.1 Desulfuromonadaceae bacterium
TTATGCAAATCCTTTCAGGCGGCCGGATGCTTGACTGGAACGGTCGCTGGAGGGAAGCTGCTCCCCTCCGGGTAGCCGGTACTGAAATCGCGGATACATTTGGTCGGACATTTTTCGATTGCCGCCGCCGCATTCTCGATATGCTCGTAATCGGCGAAAGCGAGAAAGTTTTCGACGACATAGGCTTCGGTGACGGTCTTTTTGCAGATGTGGCAGCCGATGCAGCCGATCTGGCAGTATTTGCGGATCAAGGCACCCTTGTCGTGACTGTTGCAGAGGACATGTACGGTTGCTTTGAGCGGCACCATTTTGATCACCTGCCGTGGACAGACAGCGACACATTTTTCACAGCCGGTACATTTTTCCCGGTTGATGACCGCCAGATTTTCGGCGGTCATTTCGATGGCGCCGAAGGGGCAGGCGCGTTCACAGGAGCCGAGGCCAAGGCAGCCGCTGGGACAGGTTTTGGGCCCATCGGCCAGTTTCTGTGCGGCGTTGCAATCCTGTAATCCGAGATAGCGGTATTTATTGGTTGCCTTGCGATTGTCACCCTGGCAGGTAACGACCGCCACCTGTGGTTCGGCGGTGATGGCTTCGATGCCGAGGATATCGGCAATGGCTTCAACGGTTTCGCTCCCGCCGGGGGTGCAGAGGTTGGGAGCGATGGTTCCCTCAGCCACCCCTTTGGCATAACCGGAACAGCCGGGGAGACCGCAGGCGCCGCAGTTGACACCGGGAAGCACTTCGAGGATCGCCAGTTCGCGCGGGTCGACTTCGACGGCGAACTTTTTGGCGGCGAGGCCGAGGGTGGCGGCGGCAACGAGGCCGATACCACCAATACTTAATACTGCTGCAAGCATTATTTTATGTTCTCCGAAAAGGATCGGGCGGGGCCGATCCCTGAAATCTTTAACTTCTCAGCCTTTGACGAGCCCGGCAAAACCCATGAATGCCAGTGACAGCAGCCCGGCAGTGACCAGAGCAATCGCGGTCCCGCGAAAGCTCTTCGGTACCGGACAGATGTCGATTCGCTCACGCAGCCCGGCGAACAGTACCATCGCCAGGGTGAAACCGAGGCCGGCCCCCAAGGCAAATACCACCGATTCGATAAAGCTGTAGCTCTTTTGGATGTTCAGCACTGCGACACCGAGTACGGCGCAGTTGGTGGTAATCAGCGGCAGAAAAATGCCCAGTGATTGGTAGAGGACCGGACTGGTCTTCTGAATCACCATCTCCACCAGCTGTACCAGTGATGCGATGACGAGGATAAAGGCGATGGTTTGCAGGTATTCAATACCGAAGGGGATCAGTACCAGGTACTGGATAAACCAGGTGACGACCGCAGCCACAGTCATGACAAAGATAACGGCCATGCCCATGCCGAGCGCCGTTTCAACTTTTTTCGACACCCCCAGAAAAGGACAAATGCCGAGAAACCGTGCCAGGACAAAGTTGTTGACAAAAACCGCACTGATCAGAATCAGCAAAAGCTCAACCATGAAGCACTCCCAAGACCCATGTAAATGGTAAGACCACTTGTTTTTAATAGAGGCGAGATTATTTGTCAAATGATTTGTTTATTAGCGAGATAGGAAAATACTCAATTCTAGAATCTCTCAGAGATGCCTGGAATCTCATTTCCCTGAAGTGGCAGATTTCAACAATCATAGGACACCCTCCAAGTGCCCGCTCAGGCAGGTTCGGGGAGTGGTGTAACTCCAAACGTCAAGTTTTAAAAGATAAGACCCGGAGATCTGCTAAAATGATTCCTTTGTACTTTTATCAAAAACTCATCTGAGTCTGGTGTTATTGTTGAGCAAGTCTCCTGAGCGGGGATCTGTGCCTGAATGCCCGGGTCAGAGTCTATGGGAGTGGTGGGCTGACGGCAGCAGCGATTATAGCGGAAAGGAATTCAAGCGAGATGGTGAAAGAGATTCGTTCTCTGAATGCAGATTTTGATCTGAATGACCCGAGTCTCTATCTCAACCGGGAACTCAGCTGGCTGGAGTTCAACAAACGAGTTTTGCATCAGGCTGCTGATCGCAAGACGCCGTTGCTCGAGCGCGTCAAGTTTCTGGCCATTGCCGGTTCGAATATGGACGAGTTTTTTATGAAGCGGATCGGCGGCTTCAAGCAACTCATTGCTGCCAATGTTCAGAAACCAACCGTTGACGGGCGTACCCCGCAGCAGCAGATCGATGAATGCTTTGCGGTGGTTCGCGAATATCTGGATGAAAAAGAGCAGGTGATTGCGGACATTTTTAGCGAGCTGAAAAAGGTTGGGATTGAGATTCTGGCCTATGATGAATTGTCCGCGCAGGAAGAGGAAGAATTGCGGGATTATTTTTACGACAACATTTTTCCGCTGATCACGCCGCAGTCGGTCGGCCCGGCCCATCCCTTTCCTTTTATCTCCAATCTGTCCTTGAATCTGCTGGTCACCTTACGCTATCCCGGTGAAAAGGAAAGTTCGCTGGCCCGGGTCAAGGTGCCGGTCGGTGCCGGGGTCAACCGTTTTCAACAGGTTGGCAACGGGGACCGGTTTGTCCTGCTCGAAGAGGTGCTGGAGAATAATCTTGATCTGTTGTTTCCGGGGATGGAAATTCTCCGCTGCGAACTGTTCCGCGTGACTCGCAATGCCAACACCAGCAAGGAGGAAGAGCACGCTGATGACCTGATGGCAATGATCGAGAGTACCTTGCGTCATCGCAAGTTTGCACCGATTGTGCGCTTACAGGTCAAGCCGGAGATCGCTCCTTTGTCTCGTGGGCGTCTGGCGGCAGACCTGGGTCTGGACGAAGAACAGGATGTTTTCGCCGCGGCAGGGATGCTCGGTCTGTGTGACCTTTGGGAACTTTACCGATTGGAGTGCCCGGAACTGAAAATGGCCCCTCATCACCCGATTGATCATCCGTTGTTGACCAAGGAACGGAACATTTTTCACACCATCCGTGATCACCGGGCGATTTTACTGCAGCACCCCTACGAATCCTTCGCCTCTTCGGTGGGGCGTTTTCTCTATGAGGCGG
>WTCI01000054.1 GCA_013138655.1 Desulfuromonadaceae bacterium
ATGGCTTGCAGTTATTATCTGCACCACGACAACTCCCGCAGGGGAACAAGTAAGGAGAAAAGAACATGGCAGAAGGTACCGTCAAGTGGTTTAACGATTCCAAGGGATTTGGCTTCATCGAGCAGGACAACGGTCCTGACGTCTTTGCCCACTTCTCAGCAATCAGCGCCGAGGGTTTCAAGTCCTTGGCTGAAGGCATGCGCGTCAGCTTTGACGTTGTAGAAGGCCAAAAGGGCCCTCAGGCAAGCAATATCACTAAGCTCTAAGATCGCTTGACAGTTTGTAGCGATACCGGCCCCGCGGAAAACCGCGGGGCTTTTTTTGTGTCCGGCAGGATATTAACCCCGTTTTCCATTATAATGTTCAGTATCATCCCGCTGACGAGGAAACGATGGATCTGTACCAACGTAAGCAAATTCTTGATGTTATTGAGACTCTTTCCAGCGATTATCTGCAGGGGAAAGTAAGGGCGATTCGTTTGGCGGTCATCTGCCTGTTATCGGGTGGTCATTTGTTATTGGAGGACATTCCCGGGCTGGGTAAAACCAGTTTGGCCCTGGCCCTGTCGGGAATTCTCGATCTTGATTTCGGTCGTATCCAGTGTACCAGTGACCTCTTGCCGTCCGATATTACCGGGCTATCGATTTTTGACCGACAAAAGAACCAGTTTCGTTTTGTGAAGGGGCCGATTTTCAATAACCTGGTTCTGCTTGACGAGGTCAATCGAGCGATGCCGAAAACCCAGAGTGCCCTGCTTGAAGCGATGGAGGAACGACGGGTTACGGTCGAGGGGGTGACCTATCAATTGCCGGAACCTTTTCTGGTCATTGCTACCCAGAATCCGGCCGAACAGGTTGGTACCTTTCCTCTTCCCGAATCGCAACTGGATCGTTTTTTAATCACCACGGGGATTGGTTATCCGCCACCGGACCTGGAGAAAAAAATCATTCAGCGGGGTAGCGTCCGTGAGGAATTGGAGACGATCCGCCCGCTGTTGGAGCGGGAGAAGATCCTGCAAACGTCCCGGTTTATCCGTGAAAAAATTCAACTGGGGAGCAAGGTCACCGATTATATCTATGCGTTGATCGAGAGGAGTCGTTCCCATCCGCAAGTTTTTTCCGGGATTTCTACCCGGGGAGGGTTAAGCTTGGCCGGGGCCGCTCGGGCTGAAGCTTATCTTGAGGGACGAGATTATGTGGTTCCGGAAGATGTTCAGCGGATCGCAGCTCCGGTGGTGGCTCATCGCCTGGTTCTGCGTCCTGAACATCAGACTGTACGTAAAGAAGAGGTGTTCCGATCGCTGCTCGTGGAAATTCCCGTTCCTATGGTTTGAAACTGACCCGGGCCGGAATCCTGTATATTGCCCTCACCCTGTTGCTTGGGTTCGCTGCTGTCAATACCGGGAATAATCTGCTTTATCTCCTGGTGTCGGCTTTACTCGGATTCATGGCCGTTTCCGGACTGCTTGGTCAGCGGAATCTTCAGCAATTGAGTGTGTATGTTTCCCCGCCCAGTGAAGTTTTTTCCGGGAATTCAGCAGCTTATGATGTTGAACTCAACAACCATCGGCGCTGGTTGCCTGCTTTTCTGATGAGGGTTGAAATTGGTGCCGAGGGTGTCTTGTTCCCATTGCTGGCCGCTCGGGAAAGTTCTCGTCAAGCCCTTTTGCTGACTTTTTCTGAGCGCGGTTTCCAATCCTTGCCGACCGTGCGGATAACCTCCTGTTTCCCCATCAATTTCTTTGTCCGTTCCAGAAATCTGGAAATCAAACAGCAGGTGTTGGTGTTTCCCAGACCACAGATTGCGACTCTCGCATCCGGGGCAGGTGATCATCACCGGGTCGGGCATGATGCACTGACACAACCTGGAATCGATGGCGAATTACGGAGTATTGATAATTATCGAGAGACGGATCCGTTGAAATCGATTCACTGGAAGCTCTCCGCCCGTCATGATGAGTTCAAGGTGAAGCGGCAGAATCGTTTTGCTGCTCCCTCGACTTTGCTGGATCTGCAAGATTTTGACGGTCCCCTGGAAGAGCGTCTGGGAAAGTGTACATTTCTGGTTGACCAGTTGGTTCGACAGCAGCAGGCTGTTGGTTTACGACTTGATCGCCAGTTGATACCGCCAGGCCAGGGTGCTGCTCACAGACATAAACTTTTAACCGAGTTGGCGCTTTATGGTCAGCGTTGAGCGAATTTTACAACTGCTGGTTTACCTGTCGGCAATCGTCGGTCTGTTGCCTGTTCTGGTCTTTCTCGATGGGTGGGTTCTGGCAATTCTCGTGCTGGCTTTTATTGCCGGGATCAGCGGAGAACGTCAGGGGCGGTACCTGTTGGGAGATCGACTGGCAACCGGACTGTCGATCGCATTTTTTTTATTTTTTCTTTTGCAGGTGTCCCTGTCAAACCTGGTTGAACCGCTGATTCAGATGCTTTGTCTCCTGCTGGCGGTCCGTCTGGCAACAGAAAAATCACCTCGACATGTTCTCCAGTTGTTCCTGCTCTCGACCATTGTGTTGGCCGCCTCCTCGATGATGACTCTCGATATTGCGTACCTGCTTTATCTGGTGCTCATTGTCTTGCTGCTGACCATCGGTCTGGTTTTGCTCAGCTTTTATGCGACAGAACCTCGGCTTCGTTTCAATCGACGGCAATGGATCATGCTGTTGAAAGTTACTGTGCTTTTGCCGGTTGGATCATTGCTGCTGATGTTGCTCTTTTTTGTGATTCTGCCACGAACTCAGCTGCCGTTGTGGAATTTTCTGAACCCGAAGCCTGTGGCGAGTATCGGGATGGCCGATCAGGTTCGTCCCGGTTCATTTGCCGAATTGGCCGAAAGTGGGCAAATTGCTTTTCGTGCCGAAACCGGCCGCCTGCCTGATCATGACATTTATTGGCGGGGAATTGTTTTAAACCGACTGGAGGGACAGGTCTGGAAACGTGTGGACGGATTGGCAGAAGAAAAACTTCTTGTCGACCCGGCAGCGGAAACACGGGTGACCATTTATGCGACACCGAAGGCAGACCGCTACCTGGTCACCTTGGATACCCCCCGTTCAGTCGCCGGAATAAAACATGATTTAGCTGCAGACGGGGTGGTGACCGGGCGCTGGCGGGATGCGCAGAAAATCCGCTACCAGGTTCGCGCTCAATATGCTGCTCGCAGTCGACAACTCGGCCCGATTGACAAGTACCTGCAATTGCCCGAGAAAATTTCACAGCGGTTACAGGCAGTCGCTGAACAGCTTGTCCAAGAAGAAAATTTTCGTGAAAAAATAGCGCTGCTGGAAACTTTTTTTCGGCAGCAACAACTGAGTTATACAAACACCCGGTTGCCGCAAACAGACGATCCGGTCGATACTTTTTTGTTTGCAAGTAAACGCGGTTACTGTGAGTACTTTGCTTCATCATTCGCTTTGTTGCTGCGGCTTGCAGGGGTTCCTGCACGGCTGGTTGGAGGTTATCTGGGTGGTGAATATAATCATTTAGGAGGTTACTATCTGGTTGGGGAAAATGCTGCTCACGTCTGGGTCGAGGCGCTCGATGATGAGGGTCTCTGGCAGCGAATCGATCCAAGCCGCCTGGCTGTCAATGCCGGTCAGATGCTGTTTCAGCCGAATCGTCAAACTTTGAATTCTATCAAAGCATTCAATGATGCGCTGCTGCACTACTGGAGCCGTGTTGTTCTCAACTATGATTTGCGCCAGCAGCTTGGAACGCTGCATCAAGTTGCAAGCCGGGTTCGTGACTTGCGAAAGATCGACTTCCGTTTTTTGCCATTTCTGTTTTGGTCGCTCGCGATTTTTGGCGTCTTCGCAACATTGTTTTTCTACCGGAACAAAAGTACCCGGACGGTACGACTGCTGCGGGCTTATCGTAGACAAGTTGCCAAGAGCTGTGGCCTTGAAAATCTGCCTGAGAAACTCGGGTTGTTTGAGTTGGCTCGTTTGACCAATGAGCCACTGTGTCATGAATTTGCCGTGATCTACGGGGGAGCCATTTACCGAGACCGTGCTTTGTCTGTTGCGGAATATCGGCAGTTGCGTGCTGTTATTTCCAGATTACCTCAGCAAAGAATCGCTATTCGGGTTGCATTGTCCGATGCGCTTGAGGATAATGGCTCTGCAGGGTGCTGATCGTTATGTTTCAATAAGGAGAATAAAATAATGCCATATGTGCAGGTGAATATTACTAAGGGTGCGACCAACGAACAAAAAGCCGAGTTGGTTGAGGGAATTACCGATCTTCTGGTGAAGATCCTAAATAAGAACCCGACATCAACCCAAGTCATTATCAACGAATTTGAAACAGACAGTTGGGGGATTGCCGGCCGTTCCGTGAAAAAGTTACGTGCTGAAGGTAAAACTGCGGCTATTTCGAAAGAATAAGTGTTGGTTGCTTTGCTGATGGATTTACAGTGATAGAAAGGTTTGTTGGTAATGTCAAATCCAGGAGAGTTTTTGCAGGCCTGCGCTGATGGTAAAATCTGGCTGTTTTGCTCCAAATGTAACAAAGAAAAAAATATCAATGATGTCGAACATATCGACTGTATTGGCAATGAAAATTACTGGGGTCATGAACCCTGGTGGCACGATACGCGGGTTTTTAACTGCAAGGAATGCGGAACCCGGCAGGAATCACAAATAGAATACGTGCCCTGAGGCTCAACGTGTTCGAATATGCAAGGGGCGGATGGCCGATCCCATTTTCTGTTGCTAGTCAACCTTTGAATTCTTGTAACTATTCAGCAAGATGTGCTGGTGCCGCCCATTCCAAGGGCCGCATGAACCCATCCCTGGGGCTTGACTGTCGCCATCCGGGCGACAGACACCCTTTCCATGGGCAGCATCAGCACATCTTGCTGAATAGTTACGAATTCTTTTTAGCGGCCCGCAACAGAGTCCTATTTCCGTTTTTTCTCACCTGAATTGTACTCGGCTAAAAACTCTTTTTTAAACGCCGGATAATCGCCTGCCTCGATTGCTGCACGTGCCCCCGCGACCATGTTCAGGTAAAAGCGCACATTGTGAATCGCGGCAAGGGTCGCCGAGAGGATTTCATTGGCATTGTACAGGTGGTGCAGATAGGCTCGGGTGAAATTTTTACAGCAGTAGCAGTCGCAGGATGGATCGACCGGGTAGAAGTCACGCCGGAAATTTTTGTTGGTCAGACGGATCTTGCCACGTTTGGTAAAGAGCGTTGCGCTACGTGCGTAGCGGGTCGGGATGACACAGTCGAACATGTCCATGCCGCGTTCAATCGATTCGAGAATGTCTTCCGGCAGACCGACCCCCATCAGGTAGCGCGGCTTGTTCTTCGGCATGAACGGCTCGGTATAGTCGACCACCTTTTTCAACAACTCCAACCCCTCACCGACACTGACCCCGCCGATGGCGTAGCCGGGGAAATCCATTGCCGTTAAAGCCTCTGCGCACTCGCGCCGCAGATCATCATAAACACTCCCCTGAACAATGCTGAACAGCGCTTGATCCTCGCGGTTGTGGTGTTTCAGGCAACTTTCTGCCCAACGGATGGTTTTTTTGATCGATTTGGCCGCATAATCGTGGCTGGAGGGGTAGGGGATACATTCGTCAAAGGCCATGATGATGTCGGCACCCAGGTCGTTCTCGATCTGCATCGCTTCCTTCGGGCCAAGAAAAATCTCTTCACCGGTCAGCTCATGGCGGAAGTGCACGCCATCTTCACCAATCCGTTTTTTCGGCAGGGAAAAAACCTGGAAGCCGCCACTGTCGGTCAGAATCGGCTTGTCCCAGTTCATGAATTTGTGCAGCCCGCCCGCTTTTTTGATCAGTCCTTCTCCCGGCTTCAAGTGCAGGTGATAGGTATTGGAGAGGATAATCTGTGCTTCGGTTTCTTCAACCTGGGCGGGGGTCATCGCTTTCAGCGCACCGTGGGTTCCGACCGGCATGAAGATCGGTGTTTCGATGCTGCCGTGCGGGGTTTGCAACCGCCCGCGACGGGCACGGCTTTTCGGGTCTTCTTTGAGCAGCGTGAACTGAAACATTCGGTTGTTCTCCCTTGTGGCTTGCTTTAGGATACGAAGCGCTGGGAGGCTGTCCGAGAATACAAGAACCTACTGCGAAACCGTCTGATCGGTTCATATTTCCGTATGTTTTCGACAAATAGCGGTGCTATTCGCTCTCAAACCTACGAAAATCTGTCCTCGAACAGCCGATTTCTCGCTACGGC
>WTCI01000027.1 GCA_013138655.1 Desulfuromonadaceae bacterium
CGGTTATGAAACTGTGGTGGTTCGCATCGCAAAAGCCTGGGACAGCCCCCACCCTTCGCCTTCGCTCAGGAGCCGGTGGGGACAGTCCCGGTTTTGCTGGGGTAGCGTGCTACGAACCCTTAAACTAACGCCATTCGGGACACAATACCTATTGCCCCACTACTCACCATTCTCAGCATTAAGACAGCCCAAACCTCTTTGGTTAACTGAGTAATATACGTTTTGCTCAGGCTGGCAAGCCCTTGTAATCTCATTAAGTTCTGATAGAAGTAGATATACATCACAATAATATAGACAATCCCGATAAAGCCAATCCTTCCATGAGGGGGGAGACGGAAAGCGACGGGTCTTTGTAGGTAAAAGATGGCCGAGCTGCCGAAGGATAATGATCCTTACGGTGCGCTCGGTTTTTTTGTTTTTGCTACTCTCCTGACTTATCTGGAGGACGAGTATATAGCAGGCAATATTCAACACATGGGAGTGTCTAAAATCCTGATGTCGATTCAATTGGCGGGGAGGGGCGGTTTACAGCGCCGCAGGCGCGATCCCCGGAAAAGCAATTTCCTATCAGCGAGGGATGTCATGAACAGGTCACCTCAACCACGCAAGCTCGCACTCTTATATTTTTGTCTGTTTGTTCTTTTAGCGGGATGCACACAATGGCACTTGGAGATCGATCAGCAGGACGCGCGCATCTCTTACAGCACACAGGAAGAAACGGAACCTGCGATTGCGGTTGATCCGGGCAATCAGAACCGGGTGGTGGCTGCGATTATCGGCCTGGGGCAATATTCGCAAGCGGATCAGCGCTTCATCAACAGGGGCTGCCGCATTAGCTACAGTAACGATGGCGGCGCAAACTGGCAGCGCTTTTTGATCAATGCCGATGATTTCGACCGTGCAGAGTTCAGCGACCCCGCCGTCGCCATCGACAGCGGTGGTGTCGGCTATGTCACTGGTTTTTTCCACGACCGCGGCGACGATGGCGGGTTTGACGGGATCCTGCCGATGCTTGCCCGGATCGACGCCAACGCTACCAACCAGGCCGATGTAATCACCTTCGACGACGGCGCGGGGCGGCGCTTCGACAAGCCCTATGTAGCGGTCGGCCGCCATAACGGCCAAACGCGGCTTTATATTGTTTATACCTCCACCAGTGCATCGGATGACTATGAACGCCAAATTCGCGTGATTGTGCTCGACAATCCGGATGCGCTGTTCGACGGTGCGCCCTCCGAGCCTGTTGAATTGACAAGCACCGTGCTGGCGCAGGGCAACAACTGGGGCGCTCATCCGGCGGTCGGCCCCAATGGTGAGGTTTATGTTGCCTGGACACGTTTCCTGCCACCGCTGACCCCAACGGTGACCAACTACCAAATCAACTTCGTCAAGTTTGATCCCGACCGAAATCGTTGGAGCGAGCCACAGCTGTTGGTGGAACTGGGGCCGGGCCAGGCACTCAACGGCGTAATGCGCTACCCGCGCTACCCTGTTATTGCGGTGTCGCACGAAGACATCACCCAGGGCTGGGTTTACGCCACGTTTGCCGATCAGGCACCGTTGTATACGCCGGTGACGTTGCCGCGCGCCGAGCGCATCAACGCGTTGCGCATCAATAGCCAGGGCAATGTGGTGGGATGGTTCAAAGACCGGCGCACAGAGCAGATCGCCGCCTTCCGTCGCCGGCGCACCGAAACCTATGATGTGTTCGGCTATCCCGGTGCGGAATCTACAGTCGCCAGCGGCATCAATGAACAGGGTGTGGTGGCGGGCACCTTTACCGATACCTCGGGCCTCCAGCGCGGTTATATCTGGCGTGACGGGAGCTTCACGCTTGTTTACTACCCCGGCTCGCTCGACACCCACGCCCAGGATATAGACAACAACAGCCGTGTCATCGGCTGGTTTATACGGCAGGATCAAAAGGCCCACGGTTTCATCCGCGCGGCCGAGGGTGATTTTGTTTCCCTCGATCATCCCGATGCCGAGCACACCTTTCTTACAGGCATCAACAATGCAGGTGTGATTGTCGGCCACTACCGAGACAACGCCGGCGTGACTCACGGCTTTCACTACCAGGATGAAACCTGGTCACCGGTTCAGATCGACGCTGCCGACAGCGTGCAACCGAAAGATATCAACGAACACGGTGACATAGTCGGAAACTACAGCGATGCAGACGGCAACTCCCATGGCTTCGTCATCGTCGGCGGCGTGACCACGCCGGTGAGCTACCCCGGTGCTTCCAGTGTCTTTCTCACTGGCATCAACGACGCCCGAGAGATCAGCGGCTATACACTGGAGGATGACTTTGCCAAACCGTTTGTGATGATGGGTTTCGGCGAGGAGTATCACTCGGACATCTGGATGTTGCGCTCATCAAACGGCGGCGACACCTGGCATTTGCCGGTGCGCGTTAACAATGAAACTCAAGGGGATCAGTTCTTTCCCTGGTTGTGCAGCGCCGGCGACGGCAGTGTATATGTCGCCTGGCTGGATCGGCGCGGCGACCCGGACAATCTTCGCTACCATCTGTATGCCACAGCGAGCCGCCTGGGTTCTCTGACGTTCCTCGACGACATCCGCGTTTCGAGCCGAGCCTCCAACCCGCGCGATGCCCGTGTAAAAGAAGGCAACCGAGGCTTCATCGGCGACTACATCGGGCTGGCCTGCGGTGTTGATCGCGCCTACCCTGCGTGGCCCGATTTGCGCGACGCCCCGCCGCAAGACATTTTTGCAGCACGACTGAAAATAGTGGATCCATAAAGTGCGCTGCGGTGCAATGCTGTTCAACGCCCAGCCACAGAGCAAGACATGATCCCTGACACAGGGGGGCATGACTGAAACCTTGACCGCAGATCTTAAATACAACATATTTTAAGCCGTATTATTTGGCAGCCCCCCTCCGTAGCGGGCCCTCTTGACCCACTTCCTTGGCTGTCTGTCGACACTAAGGTGCGAAAATGTTACGTAAAGTTTTCATTCTCGGTTTAATGCTCGCCATCATGACACCGATCTATCTTTTGTCTCAGGTGTTTGATTCGCGGCCCCTGGTCATTCAGGAAAATCCCCCTGCCGCTGAAGATGCGCGCAAAATCAAGGCACTGGTCAAACGCACTCTACGCCTTATGGAGCAGCGGGACCAAGCGACACTTTCCGTAACAGAAGCTGAATTGAATGCGGTTGTGACCTTCCTGGCCCGGGGATCATCATGCTTCTCCGGGCAATTTCGCCTGAGCAAGCAGGGGTTGGAAGGGATCTTCTCCATCAGGCTGGAAGGCGCCCCGTTTGGTGAATATTGCAATCTTTTTTTTACCCTGCCGCCATCGGAAAAAGGCTTGGTGATCGATCAGGTCGAGCTCGGTGAGTTGAAAATCCCGGGATCCCCGGCACTGAAGATTGCACAAATAGGTGCCGATATACTGCTTGGCGAGCAAATTGGCAGTCAAATACTGGACGCGGTGGAACAGGTCGCTTTCAGCCAGGAACAAATGTCTGTCACTTTTGCCCCAAGGGTACAATTAGCAGCTCTGAAAAAACGTCTACAAGCCCGGATTAACGAGCTCCGTGATGACTACGGCCAGTTCGGCAACCTGGAAAAAATCCGCTATTATCATCAACAGTTGCTGGAAATGGGACCGCTCAATTCCGACCAGGAGCAAATATCTCTCACCCGCTTCATGTCGCCACTTTTTCGACTGGCGGAAATTAGATCTCAGCAGGCATCACCGGTGACTGAAAACCAGGCGGCACTTTACGCCCTGGCTATTTACCTGGGAAGCCAGCAGTTTCAGAAATTCACCGGCAACATAAGCGATTTAGATACCCGCGTTCCGAAAACCAACAAGGCCAATGTCGTCCTGTCCAACAGAAGAGATCTCAGTCTGCATTTTTTGGTTTCCAGCGGGCTGAAATTGATCTCCGATTCAGAAATGGGCTTTACCGTTGGGGAGTTCAAGGAACTGCTCGACTCCAGCCGCGGGGGGAGTGGTTTCAGTTTTGTCGATCTGGCTGCAGACCGTGCCGGTCTCGCTTTTGCTGAACGTGCAACCAGATCAACAGAAAGTGCCAGAGAATTTCAGCGCATTATGGCGCAGGCGACTGAAGAGGACTATTTCGCCAATTTCAGCGACCTCGAAGAAGGGCTGGATCAGCAGCATTTTGCAGAGCAATACGGCGATATCGATAGCGAACAGTATAAATCGATCGTCAGGCTGATCGACCAACGGCTCAGCACTTTACTCCTTTACCAATAACAACCCTGGCTGGGTTCCTCTATACTGATAGGGCCGCCGCAGACGTAACCCCAGTTTTCCGGCCAAACAGGAGTAGCTGTAAGTTTGCAGAAAATTTAGCAGGGTCACGCAAATCCAGACTTCGAAGGTCAGGTAGGGAGCAGCCATCAACTCCATTCCCTGGAAGGTCAGTTCCTGGATCGAGATCACCGAGAGGGCCGGTAAATGATTTCGTGTAAACGAGGCTTGATATGTCCCACAAATCACGCATGCAACCAGAACGCCAATGCCCCAATTTAGGAAATCCCTGGTTGGGATTTTCATATTGTCGGGGGGGAACAGTCGTCTCATAAATTGTAAATTGTGCTGCTAAAGGTGCCGCTCGAAATCCATTTTCTGGTGCAATATCCGCACAACGTCGATCCCATCACCTGCTACTTTGAAGAAGATAACGTGGGAACCGGATCTGGATTTTCTGTATCCCCTTCTCACGTCACCAATATCTACGGACTTTGTGGGGTCACTGGCCTGCATTTCCATCATAGTCCACAGATCCCGCACATATTTTTCAGCTTGTTCAACACCCCATTGCGAAAGAGTGTAATCCCAAATTTCACCCAGATCTAATTTGGCCCTGGGAGATAAAATTACCTCACTCATAGGGAAAGAGACTTCTTTTTGTTCGCAATGAAGGCTTCAATATCCAAGCCGGTGGATGGACCCGAGTTCTCTCCTTCGATTAAGGCTTGCCTTAACTGCTCCAGCTTTACATGGTCCTGCCTGATCAGGTCTCGAACATAGTCAGAGGCGTTGGCATACCGCCCAGACTGAACGCATTCTTCAACCCAGTTTTTCATCTGATCGGGCAAAGATATATTCATCGTCGCCATAAGTGTCTCCTTCAGTGGGAATATCATCAACAATGTATGACAATCTTTGTCATATGTCAATCTTTGCCAATTCGGCTATCCTATACCTTCGCCCCTGAAAAACCACCAGGCCTTGTCGGATGTAAAGTGGGCCATGCCCACCCTGTCGGCTGATTATGGCATATCCCGCGTAGGGGCGCCGCTTGCCGCGTCCTCTTGACAGATTACAGATCAGATATCAGGGCGCAGCAAGCGGCGCCCCTACCGATCCTAAAACAGCCAGACATGGTTGAGTGCTCTCACCAACCAGTCCTGTATGATTTGCTTTGGAACTAACATAACAAGGGCGAAATTTTTGCTTAGCCATCTCATGATTTTTTCAAGTGCCTCATGTTTTGATTTATCATATTCGTAGCATTAAAAATTTACTGAGAACTGGATTTATTCGCCGTATTTCTGTAACAATTGAGCTGAATCGAAAATATTCCAAGAAGGCGTTGGCAATTATCAAAATGAAAAAATGTTTTTTCACTCTTGTTCTCCTTTTCTTCCTCGCTGCTTGTGCCGGTAAAGCTCCATTGCCGGTCACCGAGGATGAGAGGATTGAACCCCGCGTTACTAAACCACCAATTACCAAGGTTGACCCCTTCGTGCCGGTTGGTTGGGATGATGTTGAGGGTTGGCAGCAAGATCAAATCGAAGCGGCTTTTGTGACTTTTCGGCAAAGTTGTCGGGCGATAGCGAAACGTGCCCGCTGGCAGGAAGTCTGTGCAGAAGCAGGTAAAATCGATCTGCCCGGGGCACAGAACTCGCGGGAATTTTTCGAAACTTATTTCCTTCCTCACCAGGTGCGCAATGAGGACGGCAGTTTTGAGGGGTTAATTACCGGCTACTATGGACCGGAACTGCCGGGCAGCCGGACACCAACCGATATCTATAAATATCCCCTTTACACGCAGCCGGACGATTTATTAATTGTCGACCTTGATGAGGTTTATCCAGAACTGAGTCATTACCGTTTGCGAGGTCGAGTTGTCGGTCATCGGGTGGTGCCGTATTTTGAACGTAGTGAAATAGATAATGGACAGAACCCGCTGGCCGGTCACGAGATTTTCTGGGTTGAAGATCCTGTGGAACTGTTTTTTCTGCATATTCAGGGTTCAGGTCGGATTCGTTTGCCGGATGGTGAGTTGGTGATGGTTAATTATGCCAATCAGAATGGTCGTCGTTATCGTTCCATCGGTAAACTGTTGCTGGAGCGGAATGCCATGACCAGAGACCAGATGTCGATGCAGAATATCCGGCGTTGGGTCGAAGAGAACCCCGAAGCGGGGCAACAACTGCTGGCGGAAAATCCCAGTTACGTTTTTTTCCGTGAATTGCCCCCGGAGTTCACATCTCCGCCAGGTGCTCTCGGGATCCCGTTAACCGCGCAACGTAGCCTTGCCGTTGATCCCCGTACCATCCCATTGGGCGCTCCGGTCTTTCTGGCAACGACTTATCCCGGGAGTGAGCAACCACTTAATCGTCTTATGGTGGCCCAGGATACCGGCGGTGCCATTAAGGGACAGGTGCGGGCCGATTTTTTCTGGGGTATGGGGAATGATGCCGGAGCTTTTGCCGGGCGAATGAAACAACCCGGACGATTGTGGGTCTTGTTCCCGAAAGAGCTTGATGAGGACGCGTTGCAGAACCGGGTGGCTTCTGCAATGAGTGGGACTGACGAGATCAACTAATGATCGTGAGTCAGCCAAAGCATATTCTCGTTGTCAGTTGTCTGATCCATAATGATCAGGGGCAGGTACTGCTGGTGAGGCATCATATCCGTGGTTGGGAAATCCCTCAGGGTCGGGTAGAGGAGCGGGAGGAGTTGGATTATGCCCTGAGCCGTGAAATTTTGGAAGAAACCGGGGTGACGATCTGCAATGCAAAGCCTGCCGTTATCTGGTCAAAAGTGTCTGATCCTGCAACGGTGATTTTCTGCTTTATTGCGAACTATTCGGCCGGGCAACCGACCCCGAGTGAAGAAACCCCCGAGGTGGAATGGTGTCCGACCGAGCAGGTTCTTCAGCGGGTCAGTCACCCGGTTAACCGGGACCGCATCAAGGCTCTTTTCGAGTATGATGGGGCTTTACAGCTGCGCAGTTACGCCACCGGGCCATACCGGGTGCTGTCTTAAGTTTTTCGATACAATTTCTGCCAGCCGAAAAATCTCAACATCTTCAGCTGTTTCAGCTGTTTGTCATTGGACCCTTTTATTTTTCAACTCACCAGGTCTAAAAACCACGAACTGCTTCCCGGCCAAGGCACCTTACCGATGGTAGACCCTGCTTCTGTTCTGACCTGTCGAGCGAAGGACGAAAAGCCTTCTATCGTTTCAAGAATTTTCTGTACAAGACGATCCGGGTGAGTTGAGCGGGAACTCAGCCAGCAATATCTCGACAGCCTGCTGGTCGCATTCGTTCCAGGGGCCGACCACCACAAGCTTTATCCCGGCCGCGGTAAAAAGCTCACCAGCCAGCTGCTGCAACTGTTTCGCCGTCACCTGCCGCAACTCCGAGTGATCCCGCTCCAGGGTCCGCAAGTAATCAGACTGTAAACCCCAGCCGTAGCGCACTGCCATAGCTTCATTATGATCGCGGGAGAAATCAAGATCGAACAGGTAGCTGCGCAGCACAACATTCAGTTCTTCGGCCGGAATCGGCTGTTCCCGCAATTCAACCAGCACCTTGAGCAGCTCAGCAACAGCCTGCTGCAGGTTGTCCGGAGCCACCGACAGATCAATCGCCAGGTAACCGGTATCGTCCAGCAGGGAGCAGTTGGCTTCAACCGCGTAGGTTAAACCCAATTCTTCCCGTAATCGCAACGGCAAACGGGCACCGCCACCCCAGGAGAGCAGTCGGCGCAACACCCGCAGCGGCAGGATCCGGGGATCTTTCCGCCCGGCCAGGGGAAAGGCCAGTTGCAGGGCAACCTGAGAGTCGGAGTCAAAAACCCAGCAGCTTTCCGGACCGGAGTGGGTGACTTCAGGTGCCGGCAACACGTTTTCTGCCAATCGTCCCTGCCAATCAGCAAACTCTTTTTCTACCAGTTGTCGTAGGTCGTTCCGATCCACCTGTCCGCAGGCGCAGATCACCAGGTTTTCCGGTACATACCAGCGACGATAGTAAGCATCCAATGTCGGCCGGTCGATCCGGGCCAGGGTTTCCGGGGTGCCGATCAAAGACTTGCCCAAGGGATGATCCGACCAGAACAGGTTGGCCATCAGGTTATCCAGGTTGATTTGCAACCCCTGCTCGTTGTAATCCTCTCGCGCTTCTTCGAGAATAATCCGTTGCTCAACATCGATATCTTTGAACAACGGCCGTCGCAGCATCGAGGCGAACAGGGCCAGCCCTTCGGCCAGATAATCGGGGTGCAGCCGCGAATGAAAACAGGTCGTTTCTGCGTCAGTTGAAGCATTAACCGCGCCGCCGATCGCCTCAAAGGCACGCTCCAGCTCGACACTGCTGGTGTATTCGGTCGTACCGCGGAACAACATATGTTCAAGAAAGTGAGAAATTCCGGATAGCTCAGACGGCTCATTGCGGCCGCCGACAGCGACATAACAGACCAGCTCTACCGCATGCAGATGCGGCATCGGCACAGTGACCAGCCGCACTCCGTTGGCTAAGGTATCGACAGTGTAATCGGACATTTTTACTCGGGACCCTGCTCCTGTTGAAATCATCAGAACCGCTGACAGCGGCTCAGGCAGGGAAGGTAAAACAGCTGGCGCTGAAAAGCCAGCAGAAACGGCTGATAACCGGTCCGCATCGATCGGCAGTGGATGTTCGACAGCCACCCCTTATTATGATTATCTGGTTATGCACTTTACTCAAGTTGGGCTCTGATTGACAGGAGCTGAAACGAAACCCATAAAACCGGTTTAGCCACGGACACACACGGACAACTACGGGACAAAATCAAAAGCTTGTCTCGCACAAAGCCACAAAGCCCACTAAGAAGAACCAGGGCAAAAGCGAATTTATGGGTTGAAGATCAAAACCTGAATAATGGGTTTCCTTTGTGATCTTAGTATCTTGAGTGAACGTAGTGAACGTAGTGAACGGGCGGGAGGATGATTATGAACTTTTCTGATTTCAGGTTTTACGTCCCGCCCCTGTCCGTGTGGGTCCGTGGCCGACATTTGCTTTCGTCATGGATTTACTGGAGCGAAGTGGATAACCCAGATAAGCAGATTAATTTCCAATTGAAACTTGCCACACATCCTTAATGTAGGTAGATTAACAAAATCTATAATTTAGCCGGTAGGGGACAATGAAGCAGTCGACTTGTCTGATTGTTGACCAGAAACGGCAACAACCTGAAAATTTTTCGGAATTGCTGAAAGAGTTGTCGCAAAAGCATCAGCTCGATATCTACCAGTGCCGTCAACGTTTGCTTGGACGTGGCTTGTCGCTGCTGACAAAAGGTGAGCCGGAGCAACTGGAAAAGATTTCCCCTTTGTTGCAGACTTTCGGCTATACCCATTGGCTGACAAAACCGACAAAACCGCAGTTTGTCCCGCGACGCATACGCAACCTGCAGATCGATTCGGATAAAATCATTTTCGGCTGTGTCAAGCAACAGGTCTGCTTTCCCAAAGGATGCACCATTCTGGCAGTCTTTGCCGAGATGTCCGGGACATTGGCGGACAAAAGTGTTGCGCAACTGCTGGCAAGCAACGCCTATCGCGGGCGTGATGACATTCGCCACCTCGAAGAGCAAAAAATCTTTAAAACCATCCTGCAGGGCAAATCGATTCTCGACCTCTACCTGCTCGACGGGCAACGGCAGGTTGTCGATGCGGTGCGGGTCTTCCCGGGCAAATTCGATCCGCAAGGGCTCGGTGAGCGAGCGACCCTCAGCAGCAAGCAGAACCTGGTCAAAATCCTTGATCTCGCCAAAGAATATGCCAAGCACTTTATCCTGCAAACCGACTTCGGTCTGGTCAATCTGCCCGGCTGCACCCTGCAACGGGAAAACCCGAACGACCCGGAAACCGAGCGCAAAAACCTGATCAGTCTCGCCCGTTACGGCTGGCTGTTGGCGGATCTGGAACGGGTTGGCGCGATCAAACCAGCAGTTTCAACCGAAACGGATCAACTGACCGGTACCATAACCGCTGCGATGTTGCTGCAGAACCCAACTCTGGCGGCAGGGGGCTCACTGGATGAAGTGCTGCCGGTAGCGAAAGAGCTCGCTGCTGAAATCAACGCCGCCGACACAGAGGTTCGCGGAAGCAAGGCAGCAGCCCCTGCCACCGCTGATCCCGGTCTACCACCCCCCCCTCCGGCAATCTCCGGCGGGCAGTGGAAAAACCCGCGCTTTTGGCTCGGCAGCGCCGGGGCAGTGCTGGTGGTTGTCATCATTATGCTGGCGGAAGCCACTGATAGCCGCCTGCTGAACACCATTGCCGAGCAAGGGTTCGCTTCGGGAGCAATCCCCTTTGTCGCCGCCCTGCTGATGTTCTGGGGCAGTTTCTATTTTATCTGCCTGAAGCGACAGATCGAAAATACCCCGACCAGCCGGGTTCGCTCAATCGCCATGGGGATGGTCGAAGTCAAGGGGCGAGCGCTCCGCCAGTACGCACTGATTTCACCGATGTCGCACATCCCGTGCGTCTTTTATCGGCTGACCAGATACCGCCGTGAAAAAAATAACCAATGGCAGGTCAGCAGCGTCAGCAGCAGCGACAATGTCCCCTTTCTGCTTGAGGACGATACCGGTCGGGTCGAGGTCGACCCATCCGGCTGCCGGGTCAGTGCCGGAACGAAGCAGGAAGG
>WTCI01000227.1 GCA_013138655.1 Desulfuromonadaceae bacterium
CTCTTTTAGGGCATGATGCAGATGATTCCAGTCCGGATCACTCAGCTTTGGATTTTCTCCGATGACAACAAGCCCTTTTAAACTGCCGTCCAGCATGGCTTGAACCATGTCGGTAATTGTCAATCCCGGCCGCTGTGAGAGAGACACGCCCCAGGCATTGGAGAATTTCTCTATGACCTTCGGGTCGGAGACCGTCTGGTAACCGGTCAGTACATTCGGCAGCCCCCCCATGTCACATGCCCCCTGCACATTGTTCTGTCCCCTTAGCGGATTGACGCCGGCGCTGGCAATACCCACATTGCCGGTGAGCATGGCCAGGTTGCAGCAGGACTTCACATTGTCCACACCCGTTACATGCTGGGTAATGCCCATGGCATAGAGCAAAGCTGCCGGGGAATGAGTCGCATACAACTCGGCCATTCGCTCCAAATCTCCGATTTTCACCTCTGTGATGGCGGACACTCTTTCAGGAGTATACGCAGCCACCCCCTCCGCCAGTTTATCAAAGTCCTCGGTGCGCGTTGCAATGTAATCCGTTGCGTGCCATTTGTTTTTGATAATGAGATGCATCATGCCGTTGAGCAGGGCCACATCGCTTCCGAGTCTGTGGTTTACGGCAACATCCGCGTACCTGGAGAGCTGAATGTTTCTTGGGTCCGCCACGATGAGCTTGGCCCCTTTTTCTTTGGCTCTTAAAATTCGCCGGGCAATCAGGGGATGGCATGCCGTTGTATTGGACCCGATGACGAAAATACACCCGGCATCTTCGATCTCACCGATCGAATTCGTCATGGCTCCGCTTCCAAAAGCAGCGGCCAGACCGGCCACCGTGGATGCATGTCAGAGGCGGGCGCAGTGATCGACGTTGTTAGTGCCGATGACCGCTCGCGTGAATTTCTGTGCCAGATAATTTTCCTCGTTCGTCATTTTTGCAGACACCAAAACACCGATGCTGTCCGGTCCGTATGTATCGGAAATTTTTTTTAATTTTTCGGCCGTGATTTGAATCGCTTCATTCCAGGTGGCCTTTTGTAATCGACCGTTCTCCCGAACCAGCGGAGATTTCAAACGCATAAAACTGTTCACATGTTCGTGAAGGTTCCAGCCCTTGATGCAAAGCTTTCCCTGGTTCACTGGATGCGATTTCATCGGCAGGGTCTTTTTGATCTTTCCGTTGATCACTTCAAAAAGCACCCCGCAGCCGGTACCGCAGTAAGAACAGACCGAAGGGACAAATTTACACTCCATGCTATTACTCCTTCTATTTACTCACAAAACCGTTCGAAAATCACAAGACTACGAATTTATGCGACTTCGAGCGGTTTGGGTTCGAGGGTTACCTCATCTCCGAGAACACTGAATGGAGACTGGTCCGGATTGGTTCCGGTATCGTAATCAAATACATCCAGAACGATTTCGTTCACTTTCCTGTAGAGCAGGCGCAACGGAATATCCATGGGACATGCATCCTCGCACAGACCGCAGTCGATACAACGGCCGGCCATGTGCACGGCCCTGACCAGATGGAAGATCGGCACGTCCGGCGGCAGTTTGCCGGGCTCGACCAGATCGGGATGCTCCAGGCTGCATTCCTTGCAAAAACAGACCGGACAAATATTCCGGCATCCATAACATTTGATGCATTTCTGAAATTCATACATCCATCTGCCCAACAACTCCTCCTGCCCGAAGGCTTCCAGGCTGGCCGTATCCATGTTGCTGTCCAGCCCGACCTGCTTTTTGTAGTTCCCGGCCTTTTCCGGTTCCAAGTATGAACAGTCTCCGTGCTGTTTTAGAGGGGATGGGCAGCAGTTTACGGTCACGGTTTTGATGTTATTCCTGTCCAATTGATTCCATATATACAGAACATTCAGCGCACGCGTGTTGCAGTCACGTACCAGAATCCCAATTTTGGCATTCGGTTGTTCGGAGGCAATGTCCGTCGCGATTCCCTCCAGCGGGTAGCGGAACGGCCCGACGATCAGTTCATCAATTTCTTCCAGGTTGCTCAGCGTAAAACAGTGCGGAAGCGGATGGCCTTTCACGGTTTTATAGCCGATAAAGATATCGATGGTGCCATCCTCAAGCCAGAGTTTAATCTTGCTTTTCATATATCTTCCTTTCTATGCACACTTTGCCAACTGATTCGTGTGCGGTAAATTTTCCAGCCCCGGAATTCGGCCAGCTTTGGAATTTTTTGCAAGCAGCGGCAGAGTATTTGGTCCAAGGATTCTGATTTTTTCAGTGAAATCGGTTACCACCTGAACATACTTCTGAGCTTCCGCAGAAGATATCCATGACAGGTGCAGCCGCCCTCCGAGTCCGATGAGTTTCAAAAGGTCCTGGAGAAAGGTCATTCTTTTTATGGTCATGTAATTACCATACAGGTAATGGCAGTCCCCGACGTGTCACCCGCCCACCAGGACCCCGTCCGCCCCGCTTTGAAGGGCTCGGAGAATAAAATGGGGGGATACCGTGGCCGAACACATGACCCGAATGGCATGAACGTTCGGGGGATACTGCATTCGGCTTACTCCGGCAAGGTCAGCCGCTCCATAGGCGCACCAATTGCAAAAAAATGCGACAATTTTAGGTTCGAATCGACTCTCTTTCACCTTTTACTCCTTTTTTTGTATAAAAGTTTATGCGCTCAACCTGCTTTGAATTTGAGCGTAGATCTGCTGATTGTTAAATCCCATGAGAAGGACTGCTTCGGACGGACATGCGGCCGCACAGGCGCCGCAACCTTTGCAAAGCGCCTCGTTGACTTGAGCCACCTTCTTTTCGGTGTCAAAGGCAATGGCGCCGTAAGGGCAGACATGGATGCATCCGAGGCACCCGGAGCAAAGCCTTTCATCGATTCGGGACACAAAGCCCCCGACCTTGACCTGATCACGCGCCAGTACGGTCAGGGCTCTGGATGCAGCGGCCTTAGCCTGCGCGATGCTCTCTTCGATCGGTTTGGGATAGTGGGCCATGCCGCAGAGAAAGACCCCGTCCGTAGGAAATTCAACAGGTTTCAGTTTCTGATGAGCTTCCAGAAGCCAGCCGTCCCCGTCAATCGGGACCTTAAACATTTGAGCAAAATTCGTATCCCGGTTGGAAACGATAGCTGTGGCCAGGCAAAGGATATCCGCTTCGACTTCCAGTGTGCGGCCAAGCATCCTGTCTTCAAATGCCACCGTGACTCGCTGGTCTTCCTGTGCAACCACCGGTTTGTGTTCCGAATAGTACCTGAAAAACAGGACACCCATTTCTCTGGCCTTACGATAGAGATCTTCTCTTTTTCCATAGGTCCGAATGTCCCGATACAGCACGTACACATTAACGTTCGGATTTCGCTTCTTCAGTGAAACGGCGCTTTTCATGGTATGGGTGCAGCATACCTTCGAACAGTAAGGGTGCTCTTTATTTCTGGATCCAACACATTGTATGAACACAACCTGTTCGGCATTTTTCAGACGCTGGTCGTTGTTTTTGAACAATTCGTCCATCTCCAGGTGCGTCATAACGGCTGCATGTTTTCCGTATAGATACTCGTCAGGTTTGTACTCCGTCGCACCCGTGGCCAAGATAGCCACCCCGTGTTCGATCGTTGATGGAGAGGCTCCGTTGGAGATTGTGGTCTTGAAGTTGCCCACAAATCCATCCACTGCGTCGATCGAAGTCCCCAGATGAAGGGTGATCGATGATTTGGATTCCACTTCCTGAATCAATTTTTTGACGAATTCACCGATATTTTCATCTTTATAGGTATGATCAAGTTTTCTGGCGTTTCCGCCCAGGACTTCCGATTTTTCGATGAGATGAACCGG
>WTCI01000326.1 GCA_013138655.1 Desulfuromonadaceae bacterium
TACTTTACGCTTTCCCCCAAGTGGTTCTACCTCAATGAAGATGCTTGCGACTCCCTTGCGAACTGACCATGTCGCTCTTCCCTTGGGCCAAGTATCGTAAGAGCAAGAGGGCAGCATAGCTCTCCACATCGGACTGGACGCCGACGGCTACCTGCCCGCATTTGTCGATCTGACTGAAGGCAAGGAGCATGAGATCAACATGGCCAGGGAGTTGGAACTTCCCAAAGGCTCTTACGTTGTTTTCGACCGTGGCTACACGGACTACGCTTGGTATCAGGAACTCTGCGAAGAAGATGTCCGCTTCGTTACTCGACTCAAGCACAATGCCGTGACGATCCCCGGTCCGAAGCGCAGAGGCCGTAAAATCCCAGGTGTCCTGCTGGATCAGCAGATTCAACTGAAGGGCATCGCCGGAACCTGCCGCAAAGTTGTGTATCTGGACGCGGAGACCGATATCACTTACGAATTTATGACCAATGCGCTGGATATCCCGGCTGCAACGGTCGCTGATTTATACAAAGAACGCTGGCAGATTGAGTTGTTTTTCAAGTGGATCAAGCAAACCTGCGTGTGAAGAGCTTTCTGGGAACCTCACGCAACGCCGTGATGACCCAACTCTGGATTGCCTTATGTGCCTACCTGGCGCTGGCATTCCTGAAGTTTCAGTCGAAACTTGGGCACTCCATGCAGCAGATGTTGCGATTATTACAGTTAAATCTGTTTGAGAGACGCGATTTCATGGCGCTGTTTGCGCCGCCTTGGCCAAGAAAACCGTTATGCGACAGGCAGTTGTCGCTTATTTGAAACTATGAGACAGCAGTGACGTTGATTCCCCTTGATTAAATCAAAACAAATGCCTATTATTTGCAGAAACAAATAAGCAAAGCCCAACCTTCGGCACAATAAACGTATCAAGAAAGGTCGAATTATTATGGCTATAAAAAACATGTGGGGAAATCTCGCTGATATTTCGAATATCCGAACACCCCATGAAATTCTGTTAGAACAGAGCAATTTTCTCTCAGAAATGACCAATGGATTATTGGAATTTAAGATTGAACGTAAGCAGAGTAGTGCCGTATTCAGCTATGATGTTTACATTACCCTTCCATCGATGAAATATATGGAGCGTCTGCTGCGCATGTCTCACGACATCAAACTTTATCCTGCGCTCTTGCACGATGCGCAGGAAAGCAGACAATATGACAGTAAAAACCAGGAAGAATTTGAAGAAAATCTCGGAGCTATTCTCTCTTCGCCTGAAACCATGTCACTTATCAGTAGCTTAATGGTACAGTCCCGTTCCGGGGATTTTCTGGTCTGAAAGAGACTTTGCTCAATTTACATCTCAAAGGCGCTCTATGCAGGAGCACCTTTTCCTATCATGTTAGTTGCCCGCCCGCCTGACCGTTGTGCACTCAGCATTGATGCTGTGCGCCGCCAAGCTGCGACACATCGCCGGGACCAGAGACGTCAAATGCCCTGTGCCTGACAATCCCTGCATTTAAGAGCATAGAATAGGTTTCCTTTGGGGTTGCCAGCCCAACCTGTCTGATATGTTGAGCTATCCATTTTACTGGCTGGGCAGATGGCAAATCTGTGCTTTCTTAGGACTCCTGCTATGCTGGAATCCCCTCCAGAGATTTTCATCTCAAAACTTTGAAAATTTTGAAAGCCCCCACCAGGGTATCAACCGCCGCCAATTCTTGTCTCAAAAATCGTGTCATTAAGCATTGAGGTGGTAAGAAAAAAGTGGATACTTTTATAAGGGCGGGTTAGTACCCCTCAGAGGAGGTGTTCCGTGTCAAAAAAGAGAAGGCAGTACACACAGGAATTCAACGAGTCGGCAATCAAACTGATCACCGAGTGCAGGACCTGCAGGGTCTTGCATTGCCACATGTAACAAAGGTTCTGTACCGGATCCCAAACTGCTTTTTGGCGATCATCACCAACAGGTAGATGCACAGAGCAACCCCCAGATCTTGCGTTGATCTATGTACGCGCGATCTATCGTGTAGATGGCCTCTTCGATGACAGGCATGTCATCAAGCATTCTGACGTCATGAACTCATTTCCCCGACAGCTCAACTTCTCGGCTTCCCGCGCAGGCGTTGGTTTTGCGGTTTTCCGGCGGTCTTTTTTTCGGCGACCCAGACGGCATGGCGGTAGCCTCCCTTGCCGGGTCTTTCGCATCGTACCGCGAAGCCGGCGGCGGCGAGGCGCCCTTCGAAGCCGGCGTCGGGGTTTTCGCCCCATACCGCAAAAACTCCACCGGGCTTGAGCGTGTCGCGGGTGCGCTCGATGGCGCGGCTGCCGTAGATCGGGTCGTTGTGTCGGTCGGTCTGGGGATGGGGACCGCGGTAGAGGTCGAGGATGACGGCGTCGAAGGCCTCGTCAGACGATTGACGAATCAGCTCGGCAACGTCGGTGATTTCAACCGTTACGCGCGGGTCGCCGGCGGCTCCGCCGGTCAGTTCGGCGAGCGGGCCGAGGCACCACTCGAGGATTTTGGGATTGAGCTCGGCGACGATGACCCGGGCAGTTTCGGGCAGGGTGTCGAGCACCGCGCGCCGGGTGATCCCCATCCCCAGCCCGCCGACCAGGACCCGCGGATTGGGGTGGTTTTTCAGGCCGCCGCCGCCGAGTTCGCCGAGGGCTATTTCGGAGCGTTGAGCTTTGCTGTTCATCAACACCTGGGGGCCGAGGGTGATGAGGAAGTCCCCCTTGCCGCGCTGGCGCAGCTCAAGGGTTCCCTCCTCTTCGGTGGCAAATCGGTCGAGTGTTTTCCAGGGCAGGGCCATGGTGATTTCCTCGTATAAGCGGGGCCAGGAGGCTGTCCCGGAGGGTCAGCCTGTTGGTGCCATGCGGCGTGTTTTCGGCTTGGCTCCGGTACCGTTGCGACCCGTTCCCGGTTTTGCCCCACCAGCATTGCGGCCGGTTCTCGGTCTGGATTTGCCGCTATTGCGACTATTTTTCACTTTGGCTCTGGGAGGATTCTGGCGCCCATTGTTTATCGGTTCAGCCGCTATGGAGGGATCGGGCTCGTAGCCTTCGATGACCACCTTGGGGACTGCGCGCTTGAGAAGGCGTTCGATATCGCGCAGCAGTTTGTGCTCATCTATGGACACCAGCGAGACTGCCTCCCCCTCGTTGCCGGCACGACCGGTGCGGCCGATTCGGTGCACATAATCCTCGGGCACGTTGGGGAGTTCGAAGTTGACCACCTGGGGCAACTGATCGATGTCGAGACCGCGTGCGGCGATATCGGTGGCGACCAGGACACGTACCGCGCCCTTTTTGAAGTCGGCCAGTGCCCGGGTGCGGGCCCCCTGACTTTTATTGCCGTGGATGGCGGCTGCGCGAATGCCGTCCTTTTCCAGTTGTCCGGCGAGGCGATTGGCACCGTGTTTGGTACGAGTGAAGACCAGCACCTGCTGCCAGTTGCGCGAGCCGATCAGGAACGAGAGCAGTGCGCGCTTGCGTTTTTTATCAACCTGATGCACGACTTGAGCGACACTTTCGGCGGCAGGGTTACGACGCGCCACTTCGATGAGGGTCGGCGAGTTCAGCAAGCCGTCGGCCAATCGTTTGATCTCGTTGGAAAAGGTCGCGGAGAAGAGCAGGTTCTGCCGCTGTTTGGGCAACAGGGCGAGCACTCTGCGGATGTCATGGATGAAACCCATATCCAGCATGCGGTCGGCCTCGTCCAGCACCAGGACCTCCACCTGGGACAGATCCAGCGTCTTCTGGCCGACATGATCCAGCAGGCGTCCCGGTGTGGCCACCAGGATATCGACCCCCTTGCGCAGGACCTGGATCTGCGGACGAATATTGACGCCACCGAAGATGACCGCGGAGCGCAGTGGCAGGTGTTTACCGTAGGTGGCGACACTTTCGGCGACCTGTGCGGCCAGTTCACGCGTGGGGGTAAGAATCAGAGCACGCACGGGACGATTCCCCTTGGCGGGCTTTTGGGCACTCAGGCGCTGCAACAGCGGTAAGGCAAAACCGGCGGTCTTGCCGGTGCCGGTCTGTGCGCTGGCCAGGATGTCGCGCCCTTCGAGTACCACAGGGATAGCCTTGGCTTGGATAGGGGTGAGTTGACTGTAGCCCTGTTCGGACACAGCACGAAGTAGTTCGGCCGAAAGGCCGAGGTCATTAAACGTCATGGAAATATAGAACTCCGGGATTGGAACCGGCCTATCCAATGCGTCTGGCAAAGGAACGGTCTTAGGCTGGAAACACATAAACTAGGTGTCTGGGGAATATCGAGAAGAAACTACCGAGGACACAAACAGGTGCCGACCGAAGGGCACCGAGATAATTTGTAACTGTAACATGAAAACTCCATCGTGTCCATCCAGAAACTTCGGATGAACACGATGGAGTTTTCAGGAATGGGGGAATAGTTTCTCGCAGAGATTCTCAATCACCGGTCGATAGGCCGGTAGATCAAGCAGGGTTTCCCTGCGGGATAATGACCGTGGGATTTCCATGTCGAAGGGGATGCGGGCGACGATTTCACCGCCATTTTCAGCGACGACGGTTTCAATCCGTTTGCCCAGTTCCGGGTCGATCCCGGTTTTGTTGATCAGCACCAGGTGCGGAATGCGGAAACTCTCCATCAGTTTTGCCAGCCGCCGGTAGTCGGACAGGCCACTCAGGCTTTCTTCCAGAACGGCCAGCACCATGTCCACGCCGGTAAGGCTGGAGATGGCCTGGCAACTGGTGCCGGGAGGACCGTCGATGAGAATGAGATCCAGACTTTTTTCTGTGGCAACCGTTCTTGCTTGTTTGCGGATACTGGCGATCAGCTTGCCGCTGTTGTCCTCTCCCGGGATCAGATCGGCATGCAGCAGAAAGCCGTTTTCAAGTTGACTGAGATATTTTGTTCCGGAACAATGCGGCACCATGCTGATACATTTTTCCGGACAGACCCAGGCGCAAGCGGCACAGCCTTCGCATTCGTCATTGACGGAATAGTTTCCCTGCTCATCGAGATCTATGGCGTTAAAAGCGCAGATTTCCGCACAGCGGCCGCATCGCGTGCAGCTTTCAGTGTCAATGTGTGCGACATCCATCGCATAGTAGCTGCTTTCCGAGAGTTTTTGCAGAGTTAATAAAATCGGTAAATTTGAGGCGTTGACATCGCCATCGACGGCGACGACCTCGGGGAGCAATTTGAGCAGGGCGGCGGTGACGGAGGTTTTTCCTGCCCCGCCTTTACCGCTCATGACGGCAATCTGTCGGATCATGGTTTATCTATCTCCGCAGCAACTGCCTGTTGCAACAACCGGCAGATTTGCTGATCACTCTGGCTGAGAATTTCACCGTTGAGCAGGGCCTTATGGTGTTCCGTCTTCAGGGGGATTGAAGCGGCCAACTTGAGACCGCGCTCTGCCAACACGGAAGTCAGTTGTTCATCACCCTGCGACTTGTTGGCAATGATCACCACTGATTTTTGTAAATCTTTCAGGATATCGAGCGTCTGCAGCATGTCGTGGATGCCGAACGGGGTCGGCTCGGCCACCAGCACAACCAGGTCGGCCGGTTTGATGGCGGCAACTGCGGCGCAGGAATTTCCCGGGGGCCCATCGATAACTACCGTCCCCGGAGAATCGATCCGCTGAACGATATCCTGAATCAGGGCTGTGCCGCGGGTTGAGCCGATGTCCAAATCGCCAATAATTGTCCGGGCTCCGGTTTTGCCGGAATGACCGGTGCGTACCTTGCCGATACTTGCTTGTTTATAGCTGATGGCCCCTTCCGGACAGACCTCGCGGCAAAGATTGCAACTGTGGCACAGGGTTTCGGTCAAATAAATGTGGTTGGCAACCTTGTAGAGGGCATTGAAGCGGCACTCTTTGGTGCATACACCACAGGCGCTACAGAGTGACTCGTTGATTTCCGGCTGCTGTTGGGAAACCGCCCGGATTGTTTCATTCTCGGGTTGCAGAAAATACTCACCGTTGGGGGCATCGACATCCAGATCGTAATAATCTGCCTGAAAAATGTGGGCAAGGGAGGTGGCGATGGTGGTTTTACCCGCACCACCCTTGCCGCTGACCACTGAGATAATCAAAATCAGGCTCCGCCGCTGCAGACCTGGTCCTGACTGATCGGGCCGATCTGTCCTTGTAGATAGGCATCTATCGTTTCCTGAACGGTGTGGCCGTGCCCCGAATAGACTTCAATACCCTCTTGCTGGAAACCCATCAGGGGACGACCGCCGATGCCGGCGACGACCACCTTGTTAACATCCCAGCCCTTGAGCAGGGCGACTGGTACAGAACATCCGCCGACAACATGGCCCCCGTTTTCCATCGACTGGACAGCTATGACCTTGTCATTGACAATATCAACCAGCGTGTAGAAAGCGCACTTGCCGAAATGCCCGGAGCGGATTGAATTGAGCCCATCCTCGCTATCCGAAGGAATAGCAACGCGGACAGCCTCTGCGGCAACAGCTTCTGCCAGGGGAATTTCTACATCAGTTTGTGCACTATTCTGAGCATTGGCAACCAGGGTGCCATGCAGGGCTCGACTCAAGACCTCTTCAACAGTTCCGGTGGCCTCCTCGACATAGCGGATACCGGCTTTTTCCAGGGCATCAGAGGCCTTGGGGCCGACCCTCCCGGTGTAAACAACCTCAACCTTCTGTTCGGACATCAATTGGGCGGCGCCGGTTCCGGCACCGTTGCTCGCATTGACGCCTTCCTTGTTGTCGAAAGCGTAAACTTCCATGGTTTCGCTGTTGGCGATCATGAAAAACGGGGCCCGGCCGAAATGGGAATCAACCGGCGAGTCCATGCGCCCTTCTTGAGCGGTGACTGCAATAATCATTTTTATCTCCTGTTATGTTGATGGATCGTGCAAACGATCACCTGTTTATTATGTGCATATGCACAATATTATTGTGACCGCTTTTTGTCAAGCAGGTTTTCAAAACTGGCGATCAAGAAACTATATTGTATGACTTTTGGCATATTTTTAATACCCTGGGCGCTAAAAACAACTGCCACCGTTCGCAGTCATCAATAACCGTCACAGGAAAAGCCTCGCGAGAGCCTAACGACCGGCAAATATTCTGCTATGCTGACGTCTTGTCAACCTCGGATCGATCAACGTTTCGGAGGGACTAAGTCTGGCAATATGATTTGGACGTTGGCCTGATTCTGGAGAACCTCTATTCAACAAGGAAAAACATTGAGTCATTTTTTTGATCGATTCTCCGGGACCGGTTATATCTGTGCCCATCGCGGGGCACGCTCGGTCGCTCCGGAAAATACCCTGATGGCATTGAAAAAAGCTCGTGATTGCGGTGCAGATCTCTGGGAAACTGATGTTCGAGTGACCACTGATGGTGAATTGATCCTGTTCCATGACCGTACTCTCGTGCGCACAACAGATGTTATGACTCGGTCAGAATGCTCTGCTCAAATGCCTTGGAATCTTTCAGAATTTACTTTTGCAGAGCTGAAAAATCTGGCTGCGGGTTCCTGGTTTCTGCAATCCGACCCCTTTGGAACCATTGCGGCAGGGGACGTTACAAAGGATGATTTCCCGATCATCAGAGCGCAACGAATTCCGGCGTTGCGAGATGTCCTGAAATATTGTCGTAACTACGATTTTCCGGTCAATCTGGAGATCAAGGATCAAGCAGAAACTGCCGCAGACGGAACAATTGTCGGCCGAATTCTGGATCTGCTTAAAGCGACCGGTACTGAACAACTGGTATTGCTCTCCTCCTTCAATCATGATTATCTGCGCCAGGCGAAACAGTTGAATCCGACCATTGCCACAGCGGCTTTGGCGGAAAACTGCCATCCGGAAAATCTTCTCGCCTATCTGCGGAACCTGGGTGTAGATGCCTATCATCCGGATCAACTGATAACCGATAGTCAGCTGGTCAGATGGCTTACCGCCTCTGGAGTACGGGTGAATCTCTGGGTGGTTAATGATCTTGACAGAGCCCGATATTTTTTCGAGGCGGGGGCCACTTTCATCTGTACCGATTGGCCGCAACGCATGGCCGGAGGCGGTCATTCTCCTTAAACCTAAATCCTGCAATCAATCGGCATTCGATTGTCGATACAGGCACATATGCTATGTTGGCTTTACCGTTTTCATGCTCAGCGTAGCTCGGCTACGCCTGCGCTGAAAACAGCTTGCTGCCTTGCCTCTGCACCTGTCTCAACACCCTCGGTGCTCGATCAATTACAGGATCTAGGTTGAATTCTCTCCGGTTCCGTGATAGAAGCACATTCCTGTTTCGGTGATCGACCAACGGCGGTTATTTGGTCTGCATGGCAAAGACAGTTGACTGATGGATACAGCGGAACAAGATCGGTTCTTTATGCAGGCGGCACTGGAAGAAGCTGCAGCGGCAGAAATTTCAGCTGAGGTTCCGATCGGTGCGGTTGTGGTGCTGGATGGTCAAATCATCGGCCGTGGGCACAATTTGCGTGAGACTGAGCAGGATCCAACCGCCCACGCTGAAATGATTGCCGTCCGGCAGGCGGCGGAAAAGCTCGGCTCTTGGCGCTTGATTGATTGTACCTTATACGTTACCCTTGAGCCCTGTGTGATGTGCATGGGCGGGATTATCCTGGCGCGGATTCCGCATCTGGTGTTCGGTTGTCGTGACCCGAAAGCCGGTGCCGTCGGCTCAATTTATGACTTTGCTGAAGACAATCGGTTCAATCATCAGGTCCAGGTCAGAGAAGGGGTGCTGCAAAAAGAATGCAGCGAGCAGTTGAGCCGCTTCTTTCGGCAATTGCGGGAGCAGAAGAAACAACAGAAAATTCAAAATTAAGTTTGGAGAGGTGTCCGAGAGGCCGAAGGTGACAGACTCGAAATCTGTTGTGGCGCAAGCCACCGGGAGTTCGAATCTCCCCCTCTCCGCCATAATAAAAAACGGGGTATTGTGCGTCAGTACAATGCCCCGTTTTTTATTATGTTGTTTGGGGAGATTTACCAAAAATACAGGTAGGATTTTGCACTTTGTGCAATGTCCCGTTTTGTTTTGAGATCTGAAATATAAAGAGATTTGCTGGGTGAAGGTATCGATCCGATTAAATATCGATTATTTTTGTTTTTGCTGTGTCCAAATATTGACACATTATAGAACATATATTATTATCAGCTCATCTTTCTGCTTTTGTCGGCACTTCAGTGCCGAATAATTTACTCGAACAGTATAGAATGGACTTCATACGTATGACCGCTAACAGTGGATTCGGGGGAATGATCGGGCGCTCACCGCAGATGCTGGAACTTTTTGAGTTGATCTCCTGTGTCGCTGAAGATGGTGAAAGTACGATTCTGATCCAGGGTGAAAGCGGAACGGGGAAGGAATTGATCGCCCGGGCGATTCATGAAAACAGCCCGAGAAAAAGTGGGCATTTTGTTCCGGTCAATTGCGCGGCGATTCCTGATGAGCTATTGGAAAGTGAACTCTTCGGTTACGTCAAAGGGGCATTTACCGGGGCGCAGCAATCGAAAATCGGCCGGGTGCAGTTTGCCGAGGGTGGAACTCTTTTTCTTGATGAAATCGGTGATATGAAGCCGGCTTTACAGGCAAAACTGCTGCGGGTGTTGCAGGAGCGAGAGGTGGAACAGGTTGGTGCTGTGCGGGCGACGAAGGTTGATGTCCGCGTGATTGCTGCCACTCATCAGGATTTGGAACAGCAGGTCGCTGAAGGGTGGTTCCGGGAGGATTTATATTACCGGTTGGCGGTGATTCCACTGAATGCCCCGCCGTTGCGGGAGCGTAAAGGTGACATTCCGATCCTGATTGGTAAATTTATTGAACAGTTCAATCGCCGTAAAAGTGATCGTCCTACAACCCTTGATCCCATGAGCGTGCGGAGTTTACAGGGATATTCTTGGCCGGGGAACGTCAGGGAACTGGAAAATTTAATCCAGCGGCTGGTGATTTTGCACCGGGGCAAATGTGTCACCCTGAAAGAACTGCCGGAGAAGTATCGTTGCGAGGTGCCTGATGAGCCGGTGGTTGAGGAACTCCCGGGAAATGAAGTCACCACGGCAGGCAGCACAGTTGTGGCGGCCTCTCCACCGCCCGAGGTGATTTGGTCTGATGAAGGTCTTGATTTTAACGGTTTGATCAGTGAATTTGAAGATCGTTTGATTCTGCAGGCTTTGCATCGTACCGGTGGGAACAAGAAGGAAGCTGCCCGTTTGCTCAACCTGAAGCGGACAACCTTGATAGAAAAAATCAAAAAGAAAAATTTACCGGTTTGATTCTTATTCGCTGGTTCCCATCCGGAAACTTCGGGTGAGAACTGGTCGGTTTCCGAGTCGGGAACTAGCCGGCTTTGCGGAAATGCCGGTTAAGCTTTTGCTGAATCTCGTCCCCGGATGCCGGCAGAATGAGGATATCGCGTGCCCCGTATTTCACCGCTCGAAGGACCGTGGAGCGGGTCCATTCCGGCCCGGCAAAGATCATCGGCGGCAGCGGCTGTCCGGTTGATTGCAGTTTGATCGCTGTGGCGAATCCCTTCTCGCTGACCTGTGACATGACCAAGAAGGCTCCGAGAATCTGGTGTTTTTGGAACTGTTCCTTGATATCTTCTTGGAAAGACAGCACTTTACAGTCGTAGTCAGCTGTCGAGAGGATTTCTGAAAAGGGTTCCGCGTCCCCTGAATCTTCTGAAATGACCAGTACGATCGGCGGTCCGGCCGGCACGGCGGGAGCCTCCGTGGTTCGGGCTTTTTCATCACTATCAGCGGCGACAGGTTCTGTCGATGTCTCTCCTGCTGATCCCCCTGCTGCTGTCACCGCCGTCGCTGGAGTTGTCTCCTGTGCCCGGGAGCTCGTCTGATCTGCCGCCGCCTGCTCATGTCCGTCCAGGTCGAAAATTTCGGCAGGGAAAAGCAATAGGATCCTGTGCAGTTCATGTTCTTCGAGATGTATGGCAAAAGACGCCAGGTAGTAGCTGCCTTCCGGGAAAGGGGTGTCAGAGGTTGGGTCGATCTTGGTCGGAACGATGATTTCAGATTCAGTTCTGACAAAACGGATCTGTTGCGAATAACGATCAAGAAAAACCTGGGTCAGGCCTCCGGCCAGGATGTTGGCAACTTCTCCAAAGGCATCTTCAATTTCCCCATCCAGCAGTCCCTGTGAACTTTGTTCTTCAATCTGGTCCTCGGGCAGCATAATCAGGGTTCCGCCGAGAACCACGGCATCAGGAATCTGCGTGAACATGAAGCCAAGACCTTCACGATCCCCGGAAATCTTCAAGTGGGCCATGGTGACTTTTTCCATGCAATGATTGGAGAAAAAGTCACTTTTGGTCGTCAGCAAAAGCTGGATGTCGTCGCAAACCAGATCTTTTCCGAGCAGGGCACCGATTTCTTCTCCGAGCTGGTTGATCGTTGCGGTAAAAACGACATCTGTCAATTTTTTGGCATCGGCAAATGCCGGTTTGGGTGGCGGGGGGGGCTCGCTCTCTTCTGCGGGTGCCGGTTCTGCGGCGCCGGCAGGCTCGGACCTTGGCTCGGGTGTCGGTTCCGCAATAGTTTCTGCGGCTTTTGGCTCCTGTTGCGCGGGAGTTTCCGCAATTTCCGGAGGTTCTTCCGGGGCGGCGTCTTCAAGTTCAAAAATGCTTGCCGGAACAACGAATTCAAGGAGACCGAGGTTTTTCTCAGCGGTACTCAGGATGCAGCTGGCAACGTAGTAATTGCCGGGAGGAAAAGGTTGGTCGCTGGCCGGATCAATTTTGGTCGGCACCAGTTCTTCAACGGTTTCTTTGATAAAACGGAGTGTTTTTGAATATTTATCAACAAAGGCTTGGGTGAAGACCCCGGCAATGATATTTGCCACCTCACCGAAGGCGTCGCTCAGCTCGCCATCGAGCTTGCCGCCCTGAGCGTTCTCTTCGATCATCTCCTCCGGCAGCATGATCAGGGTGCCGCCGAGAATAATGGCCGAATCGAGTCTGGTCAGCAGGTAGCAAGCCCCCTCTTTGTCGCCACTGACCGACATCCGAGTGAACGCGGTTTTTTCCCGCCCGGGATCGCTGAAGAGGGTGTCTTTAGACGAGAGGAGAAATTGAATATCGCTACAGGTCAACTCCTGCCCGAGAAGAGCACCAATTTCTGTCGCTAGATTTTTGATGCCCGCTTTGCAGATGACATCAATGATGGCCCGTTGATCCAAAGTGCCCTCTTCTTAACACGTGGGTGAGAACAGGGCCTCGGATAGTCCGACAGGCTCCTAGTTGAGATTGTATTTCATCTCGACGAAGAAACGACCCTGCTCAAGGTCGAAGGGGATTATAACCCGATTACTTTTGGTTGGGGAAGATACGGTATAGGACTTCCCCGAAACTGTTGTCGGAATCGATAATTCGAGACGGACATTTTCTGCCGCAAAAGCTTGTTTTATCCCCCCGGCAACCATGTTGGCAATTTCACCGAGGGTATCTTTGACATCTTCATCAACTTCTTCAATATCCATGCCAAGCATTTCGCCGGTAATGGCCATCCCGACGGTGCCGGGACAATGGATGGCAAGCATGCCGACAAAATCTCCAGTCAGACCGATCATTGCCGAGATATGGCAATCGAGAACCTCTTTTCCCTCTGTCAACGGGTTCCCTGCGGAGATCTCCATGAAAATCATGGTGTTAAAGATCTCCTCGGTTGATTTAATGATTTTTTTAGCAAATTCCACAATAAATCCCACGGGGTATAACCGGGTGAAAAAAGAGTTAGTTTTAATCCGAAAACGGCCCTTTCCCGTGATCTCGGAGTCAATCAGCATGCTCACTTGTGCGGCGTACCTATGTACGCCTCCGCGTAAATGTTTGATCTTCTTGATCTCACGAGAAATTGCTCGTTTCCCATATGAAAACTTCATCGTGTCCCTCCGGAGTTTCCAGATGGATACGAGTTAGCGGGTCAGATGTTTACTCAGTTCTGACCGATTTGCAGTTCAACCAGGAAGGTTTCCCCTTCGAGTGCAAAAGGAACTGTGATGTTTTCGGCATCGGCCAGGCAGTCAATCGAGTATTCTTCACCGTGGATCGCCGAGGGCATCGACAGTTTGATATCGCTCCCTTTCGGGTCGAGGGCAAACTTCAGGCTGCCGCCCAACATATTGGCCAGTTCCCCGATGGCATCACAAACGTCTTCGTCAATCTCTTCGACATCCATCCCGAGAAAAGCCGTGGTGACAGCCAATGCGACCGGCTTCGGCAGATGGATGGCCAGTAGGCCTTTGGTCGTTCCGGCCAAACCGATAATGCCGGAAATACTGTCCTGCAGCATTTCTCTTCCGCGGCTGAAGGGTTCCCCGGGGGTGACATCCAGCATGATCATACTGGAGAAAATTTCTTGGGTCGAGTGAATGATATGTTGTGCGTGATCCACGAATCTCTCCTTGTCAGCCGTAGCAGGCTGAACTAAGCACAGCCTGCTACGGCTGATATTTATGCGGGGTTGCCGGGGGGTTAGAGTAAGGCACCCAGGGTTTCGTTAATCAGATCGGGAGTGAACGGTTTTTTGATCGCGCCTTTGGCTCCATAGGATTTGGCTTCATCGATGATGTCCGCACCCGTCTC
>WTCI01000338.1 GCA_013138655.1 Desulfuromonadaceae bacterium
TTCTTCTGATATAACTCCCCCACTTGAATATAAGGAAGTTCCTTTGCTTTACACCGCCAAGCCATATAAGGTCGGTAAAAAACAACATTGGGGAAAAGATATCGATGGACAATTTCAACCGCTGCAAGCTATGTGGAGAAATCGCCGCGCAGCCAACTTATAATCTGGCCGATGCGATTATCTACGTTTGCCGAAAATGCGATTTTCATTTTCTCAACCAGCTTGACGCCATCGATAGCGAGGAGAAAAACCAAACGGGATTGACGGCAAAAGCACGGCAGTACATCGATTCCCGCATCGGTGAAAGTGCCTCCTTGCTGCCGAAACGGCTGAAGATGATGCGCAAATTCATCCGCCTGCCGGGAATCCAATGCCTCGATATCGGTGCCGGAGTTGGACAGTTCTTAAACTTACTGGAGCATAAAAAAGCGCATGGGGTGGGAATTGAGCCGAGCAACCTGCGCAGGGAATACGCCCGGGAGAAACTTGCCGTTGACCTCCGGAAAGAACTTGTCGACGACCACTACTGGCAGGAAAATTTTGTCGATTTTTTCGACGCCATATGCCTCTGGGATGTCATTGAGCATGTCAATTTTCCCGTGGAAACCTGTGCCGCAGCGGTGAAACTCCTCAAGCCGGGAGGATATCTGTTTCTCGACACCCCGGACCGGGAAACGCTCCCTTATCGGATGAGTCAAAGAGCCTACCGCCTGAGTCGCGGAAAATTCACATTTTTCTTCCCCAACTTTTATTCAACAGCCCCCTATGGTCATAAACAGATATTCACCACCGACCAGTTAACCGGTCTGCTGAAGAAAACCGGCCTAAAAATTCAGCGTGTCCGGCACACCTACCGACTCGGGATTTTTCGCGGCGATAAGATTATTCTCGTTGCCCAAAAACCCCGGTGAGCCTCCGACTTTACATTGAGCTTTCGTTTGTGCTATGTCTCCAAGCGATCGTCAATCGATAACAGATTGACCTGACAATACTCTGAATAAATGTGCTCTATGCACAAATCAGCTTCAGGAGCTTTACAATGTACACAGATATCGTCATGGACCATTTCAAAAATCCGCGCAACATGGGCCGGATCGACGATGCGCAGATGTTGATACAGGTCGGCGATCCCAGTTGCGGTGATTCACTGTTGATTTTTATGAAGATTGAGGACGATATCCTGGTCGATATCAAATATAAAATCTACGGCTGTGCTGCGGCCATCGCGACCTCATCCCTCGGTTCTGAAATGGCCAAAGGAAAAACTCTGGACGAACTTCTGGAGTTTAAAGCCGAAGATGTCAGCAAAGCGCTCGGCGGGTTGCCGGATGAGAAGGAACATTGTTCCAACCTGATCGCCAGTGCGCTGCATGCCGGGATCATCGAATACCGCACCAATCGCAACGATCCGGACAAGGAACCGCTTGCGGAACGGCAGGAAAGCCCGTTACTTGACCGCCAACTGATAGACTCCTGACCAGAACAGGGATCTTTCCCTATACTGAACAAACAAAAGGGGCAGGCTGCAATGATGCAGCCTGCCCCTTTTGTTCTTTTTCCGGAGATCTAAGCCTGATGGTCTCGCAAAAAATCATGAGATAGCTAGTTTTCATCCGGAGTTTCCGGATGCACACTAGCTAGACTGCAACCGTCGCGGCTTCAGCGAAACAATGCTCCAGCGCCAGCCCGGCATGCAGGGCCGTGGTATTAAACAACGGCAGATCGATATCGTCGGGACCAAGCAACAATGGAATTTCCGTACAACCGAGAATCACCCCTTCGGCTCCCCGGGCACACAGGTTCTCAATAATCGCTAGCGGCACTGATCCCGGCCAGGTAGCCGGTCGACCAGCAGACCTGCAAATTAAATCCGCCGGTCGGTCCGTCAAGGTCAATGATCTCACCGGCAAAACAGAGGTTCTCGATCTTTTTCGAGCGCATACTGCGCATATCGATAGCTTGCAGGGAAACCCCGCCCGTGGTGATGATCGCCTTCTTCAGCCCTTCGTGACCGGTGACGTTGAGGGTCAGGTTCTTGAACAGAGCGAGCAATCGCTTCCGCTCTTCCCGGGTGATCGAGTGGCATTTTTTGTATGGATCGATCGCTGAGAGTTCGATAAAGCGTGGGATCATGGTACGCGGCAGCAACCCGTCCAAGGCATTGCGAAAATCCTTGTTACTCCGTTCGGCAAATTCACGCTGCAGTCGCTTATCAAACAACTCTTCGCTGACCGCCGGTTTCAGGTCAAGGTGCAAGGTCACCGGGCCTTTTTTCAAGGCATCGCGGACTTCGCGACTCATATCGAGGATGATCGGGCCCCCCATGCCGGTACGGGTAAAAAAGGCTTCACCGAAACGTTCCGCTATTTTCCGACCCTTCAAGCAAGCCGTCACCCGGACATTTTTCAGGTTGAAATCACCAAGTTCCGCAGTCCATTCCTCCGCCAGATGAAGTGGCATCAGCGCCGCTTGCGGCTCGATCAAGGTATGGCCGGTATTTTTTGCCCAGACATAGCCGTCCCCGGTACAACCGGTTTCCGGATAAGAAAGTCCGCCGGTGGCAATGATAAATGTCCCGGCCGCGAAATCTCCCCGCGTCGTTTCTGCCGAAAGGACCCGATTCCCCTGGTGCGGCAAAGATTTCACCCGACAATCAGTCAAGACCTCAACCCCGGCATCACGAACAAACTGCCGGAGCAATTTCTGAACATCGCCGGCCCCGCCTTTGGCCGGGAAGACCCGCCCGCCTCTTTCGGTCTGCAGTTTCAGTCCGCGTTGTTCAAAAAAATTGATCGTATCTTCAATGCCGAAAGCGTAAAGCGCCGTCAACAATGCTTTGCCGTTGCGGCCGAACTGTTCGGCAAACTTGTGCGGATCGGTTTCACTGTTGGTGACATTACAACGACCCTTGCCGGTGAGCAGGACTTTGGCACCACACTGCCGATTTTTCTCCAGCAGCAGCACCCGGGCGCCATTCAGCGCGGCAAACCCGGCCGCAAATATACCGGCCGGCCCACCACCGATGACGATCAGATCATAATTCTGCCGAGTTGGTAACGAAGTTGCCAAATTGCACCTGCAGTTCATTTTGCGAAGCGGTTTGGAAGACGAGAACCCGCGCAGGCTAGGTCAGAGCCGTGGACAAGTCAAGGCATTAGGATGCCGAACACAGGCAATACATTGAAGCAGAATTGACTCTTTCGCCAAGGCCGGTCATGCGCTAGGATGCTCAATGATTCGAACAATAATTTCTGGATCTGGTTATCCACTTACTTAAGTTGGATTCTGATTGGTCGATCGAAAAACGAAAACAGAAGCCCTTTTTTGCCACAGACACGCACAGACAACTACGGAACAAAAGCAAAATTTTGTCTCTCGCAAAGTCACCAAGAAGGGCAAGGTCAAAATCGAAATATCAGGGTTGAAGATCAAAACCTTAAATAATGGGTTTCTTTTGTGATCTTGGTGTCTTGAGTGAGTGTAACGAACGGGTGCAAGGAGGATTGTGAACTTTTCTGAGTTCAGGTTTTACATCCCGCCCCTGGCGCGCGCCGTGTGGGTCTGTGGCTGATATTTGCTTTCGGGTTCACAGGAGCGAAGTAGCTACCAGCTTTGATTATTGAGGGCAATGTTATGTTGAATGTTTGTGAAACAGAAGAAGACGATCAGGTGGGGGGAGATCATTTGGTGATCAGTGGTAACCGGAGAAACAACTGGTACATCGGTTGGTCGCCGACAAACGAAAACTTTTCTGCCGAAGGTTCTTGGGAAGATTGGGTACAGCTGGCGGAAGCGGTTCTGATCGAAAACCGGAAGCGCTGCC
>WTCI01000112.1 GCA_013138655.1 Desulfuromonadaceae bacterium
GCCCCGCCGATGCCTGCGTGCTGACCTACAACCAGGCGTTCGAAAAAGGCGTGCTGCGCAACCTCTCCGAACTGTTCCCCGATCTTGCCAAGACCATCGAACTGCGCCTGGCCAACGTGCGCGACCATGGTTAGGATATTGGGGACACTGGAGGAGCTGGAGAGTTCCTGAAACTTGAATTGACCGTAAAACTGATAACTTACAATCTTGAAGTTCCAATTTGGCACCTCAAAATTGTAGGCAAATATTGAAGGAGGGGGCATGTCCAGAATTTACGTTCCAACAACAGGTGTTGAAAATTGGCAGGCGCTCTTGGCCGATCCGGTGAAGCATTGGAAGACGGGCTACTCAGCCAAGTCACTAGCTTATAGTTGGGAAGAAGCTCAAGGATTCCCCGCCGAAATCAAAGAGCTGTTTGCCAGTGCTCCGGAACAGGGTCTGAAGGATATCGAACTGCTTCTGGCGATCCCCGAACACAAGGTACCCTTGCCGGGCGGTAGTACCCAATCACAGAATGACGTGTTTGTTCTTGGCAAGGCCAATGGGCAGTTGGTTTCGATCGCCATTGAGGGGAAGGTGTCGGAGCCTTTCGGCCCAACTGTGAGTGAGTGGATCGCAGGTGGTTCAAGCGGCAAACATGAGCGGCTCGGTTTTCTCAAAGAGGTGTTGGGGATTGCGGGCGAGATCGACCCGGCGGTTCGCTACCAGCTATTGCACCGGACGGCATCTGCGATTATCGAGGCGAAGCGGTTCAATGCCACGAAGGCGGTGATGGTTGTTCACTCCTTCAGTCAGACGAGTGAGTGGTTTGAGGATTACATGAGTTTTTTGAAGTTGTTTGGTGTTGTTGCGCAGGTTGGGGAGTTGGTTGGTGTTGGTGTACGGGATGGGATTGAGTTATATTTGGGGTGGGTCGAAGGGGCGGAACGATATCTCGGGAAATAGGTTATATTTCCTTGGAATTAGCAATCCACAAAATCAAACCTAAGGCATAACATGTCAACTTGCAGCTATAAATCCCCCAAAGATACTAAGTTTAAATGCGATAGAGAGAGGGACAATAGCTCTATTTATTGTTGTTTCCATGAGCCGATAGACTCTCCCAAAAAAATACATCCCGAAACCTTCCTAGAACGCCTAGAAACCCTTCTCGACAACAATGATGGGAATTGGGTTGGATTCAATTTCCCACAAAACATGTCCTTTGGAAATATTATATTTAATTCACCGATTGATCTTCGGTTTTCCAGCGCAAAGGAATTGAAGTTTGACGGTTGCACCTTTGAAAAGAAGGTCACGTTCAGTAATTCAATCTTTTCGGAAGAAGTAACATTTAGCTCCTCAACCTATGAAGAGGACGTAGACTTTTCATTTTGTATATTTGAGGGAAACGTAGTTTTTTCAGGTAGCTTTCTTAAAGAAATAAATTTCCAAAAAGGTGAATTTAAAAAAATATCATCGTTTATTGGGACATATAAGGGGCCTGTAAATTTTAGCAACGCTATTTTTTACGATGCCGTAACATTTCGCGGAGGATGGAACCACAGCCTTACAGCTAAATGTGGAGCAATGTCGATGACAGGCTCTGTGACATTGTGCATAAACAGCCAAAACAAGGAAAGATCTACAAGTTTTTTTGAAAAAATTGGTGGTCAGATAAACAAATTAAAGGAATTCACAAAGGGAAAATACACATTTTTCAAGAACAAACTAGCAAAAGAAATTAAGCATAGATCAGACAAATTCAAAAAGTTCACAAGAAGAGTGTGGAAAAGAGTGACACCCGACAATTCGACAAAGCGCAACCCTCTATTCCATGGCACTGTAAACTTTACCGATGTAGATTTTAGACGCCCAGACAGGACCAAATTTATAAATGTAGACTTAAACAAGGCAACCCTTATTGGGGCAGACCTAAAAGGTGTACATTTCTACGACGTCAATCTTTGGCAACCTTCCTTACGCAGACAGGGGCTCTATGACGAAGTGTATGCAATAGAAACCCAAGACAGAGGCTACTTAAAAAGAATGTTGCCTCGGCTGGAGGCTGGTTATCGCAACCTAAGAATCACACTAGAAGAAAACAAAGATTATGCTACTGCAACAGATTTTTATATTGGTGAAATGGAGTCACGAAGGCGACAAAAATCCTTTTAAAAAAAATATCTATTAAGCATCGAAGCAGTTTATTTAATCCTGAGCAAGTATGGCGGTTCACCTTGGCGAGCAAGTCTTATTTTATTTTTATTCATCGGCACACATTCTCTTCTCACTTGTGTATTTTTCACGGATCAAATTTCGGATTTACATAATGCTGGGTTTGTCTTAACTGAGTCGCCTATTAGCAACACCATTGGTTATTTAATTGTGCTTTTAACCCACTCGCTGAAGGTGGTCACCCTCCAGAGAGGAGAAATTCTTTTGAACCTTGGTGGGTTTCAAAATACGCTAGACGCGGTATTTCGTATTTTAGGTCCCTTACAAGTAGGTTTAATTGCACTCTCCCTACGGGGCAGAATTAAGAGGCATTGATACGAATAACCCAGTCAAAAAGAGACATGGACGTAGGGGACGGGACTAGGGGACGGGACGGAGTTGATAAATCCACAACCTCCAATTATCCTCTCTCCATGCCGCACCAAGGCAATTATCCGCTATCTGGCGACCCGCTGCTGTCGCATCGCGGAGGTCGATGTGGCAAAGCGGCTGAACTATTCAAGCTCTGCGGTAAGCCGGCCTGCCAAGCGGGGACAGCACATATCCTGTCGCAACAGCCAAGCTATATCAAGATTGTATCTCCGGCTCAAAATACGATACAATCCACAAACGCTACGGTAGGTATGTCACTAATTATGTATAATAATGCGAATATGAAATCCCAGAAAAAGTACAGACTGATCGACCTTTTCTCCGGTTGCGGCGGGATGACTCGTGGCTTCGTTGATACCGGTCTCTTTGAACCTGTCTTTGCCAATGATTTCAACGAACATGCAATTGAGTCTTACCGAGCCAACTTTGACCGAAAGGGTACACACACCGTATTAGGTGACATCGTTGAGTTGCTGGACAACAGGGATCATGTGATTCCTACAGCTGATGTCGTTATCGGCGGCCCTCCCTGCCAAGGTTTTTCTCTTCTCAATAAAAACCGTCAGGGCGACCCAAGGCGTTCTTTGTGGTCTCAGTTTATGCGGGTTGTTGAACTTTGCGGTGCTCGCGTTGTTGTCATGGAGAACGTCAGGCAACTGCTCACTTCGCCGGAATGTGTAGAGATTCTGCAAACACTGAAAAAACTTGGATTTAAATATATTCAAAAAAGAGTACTGAACGCTGCAAATTACGGTGTCTCTGAAATGCGGTTCAGAACAATTATTATGGCTGCAAAAGATAATCATATCTCCTTGCCGCTCCCTTCCTATTGTGACCCTGCAAAGCTTATTGATTTAGAACCGAACTTGCTGAGTACGTTGCTCCCGCTGCCATGGAACAATGTAAAATCGGCAATCGGAGATTTACCGGAACCTGTCGGTACCGAAATCAGGGCATTGCCTTCTCCTCTTGACCTCCATTTCGGTAGGCAGCCGAAACCTGTAAGTTATGAAAGGTATTTAGCCGTGCCGGCTGGAGGAAACAGGTTTGATTTACAGCGCAATAGACCTGATATTACCCCTGCTTGCTGGATCAATAAACCCTCCGGCAGTACCGACTTGTTCGGACGCCTGTGGTGGGATCGTCCATCGGTAACAATTCGCACAGAATTTTTCAAACCGGAAAAGGGGCGTTATTTACACCCCGAACAGCACCGGCCGATCACTCATCGTGAGGCTGCTCGGATACAATCGTTTCCGGATGATTTTATTTTTAAAGGGTCCAAAATTGAAATTGCCAAACAGATAGGGAATGCTGTTCCGCCGCTTTTGGCTGAGGCAATAGGCTTTGAGGTCATCCGCTCCCTTGAAGGACAGACGGATTCCTTTTATGTAAATGAAACAGAAACAATTTATCAGCAGATAGCAACTGTAAAAGTCGCGGTGTAATTATATGGCATTGAAAAAAGCGCAGTTGAAACAGCAGTTGATTCAATTACTGGCCGCTTTTGAGACTGGATCAAGGGCAGATTTGCGTACACAGGTTTTGTCTTTGTTGCCGGTATGGGACACCCTCAAAGAACTGGGAACTTCACTGGTCCCGGCTGATATGGCCAAGTCGGCAAGAGATCGTATTCTGTTTTACCTGCGACAGTACCCCTGTCAAATCATTTCTCATAAAGAAATTATGATCGTTGCAGGTATCAGCGAGTGGGCCAGGCGAGTGCGTGAACTGCGTGTTGAATATGGATGGTCAATAATGAGCGGTAAGACTTCACGTGACATGCAGGAAGC
>WTCI01000125.1 GCA_013138655.1 Desulfuromonadaceae bacterium
CTGGAGAAAGCATTAATTGACCTGTACCTGCGTAAGGACGTCCGTTTGATTGAAGCGTCGGCCTTTCTGGCCTTGACGTTACCGGTGGTACGCTATCGAACTCATGGTATCTACCGCGCTGCTTCCGGACAGATTGTCACCCCGAATCGGGTGATTGCCAAGGTTTCCCGTGAAGAGGTTGCTGCCAGGTTCCTTTCACCGCCGCCGGAGAGGTTTTTACGTGAATTGGTGTCGGCGGGAGATTTGACTGAGGAGCAGGCCTCTCTGGCGGGTGAAATTCCGATGGCCCAAGACGTAACCGTCGAGGCGGATTCCGGAGGGCATACCGACAATCGTCCGGCACTGGCACTTTTCCCGACCATTCTGGCACAAAAGGAAAAATATCAGCAGCAATACAATTTTCAGCAAAAATTGCGCATCGGCCTTGGTGGCGGCATTGCGACGCCGGCGTCCGCGTTGGCGGCCTTTTCCATGGGGGCTGCTTATCTGGTCACCGGTTCGGTGAACCAGGCCTGTATCGAATCAGGAACCTGTGACGCAGTGCGGCAGATGCTGGCCGAGACTCGCCAGGCCGATATTACCATGGCTCCCTCCGGGGATATGTTCGAAATGGGGGTCAAGGTTCAGGTTGTTAAACGTGGCACCATGTTCTCGATCCGTGCGGGTAAATTGTACGAAATATACCGGGCTTACGGTAGCATTGATGAGGTTCCGCATGAAGAACGGGAAAAGCTTGAAAAGTCATTTTTCCGGACGCCGCTGGAGACAATCTGGGAACAAACGCGCGCTTATTTCCTGAACCGTGACCCGCGCCAGGTGGAAAAAGCGCAAGCCGATCCGAAATATAAAATGGCTCTGGTTTTTCGCTGGTATCTGGGTCAGTCCCCGGTCTGGGCCAACCAGGGTGATCCAACCCGCAAAATTGATTATCAGATCTGGTGCGGTCCCGCCATGGGGGCTTTTAACGAATGGGCCGGGGGTTCATTCCTGGAAGATCCGGCGCAACGTCAAGTGGTCACTGTTGCATATAATATCTTGTTCGGCGCAGCCGTGTTGTTGCGGGCGAACCAATTCAAACAGCAAGGTGGTCAGTTGGCGACCGACAGTACCGTCAACACCCCTCTCGATGTCGAATTGATCAAGGAGTATCTCAGTTGAAAAATAACAGCGGAGATGACAAAGCACAGTCCGTTCCAGTCATGACACCTCTGGCCATTGTCGGCATCGGCAGTCTTTTCCCTCAGGCAGCTGACACCGGAACGTTCTGGACGAATATCAAAAAAGGGGTTGATACGATCACCGAAGTGCCGGAAACCCACTGGCGTTCCGATGAGTACTTTGATAGCGATCCCAAGGCTGCCGATAAGGTCTATGCCAAGCATGGCGGTTTTCTTTCCCCGATCGACTTCAACCCGATGGAATACGGCATTTTGCCGAATGCCCTGGAAGCTATCGATACGTCACAACTGCTGGGTCTGGTGGCTGTTGACCAGGCATTGCGTGATGCCGGTTATGGCGTTGAGAAAGATTATGATCGTGATCGGGTCAGTGTCATCCTCGGCATCACCGGGACGTTGGAACTGGTTCTTCCATTGGGTGCCCGACTCGGCTTTCCACGCTGGCGGGACGCGCTGAAAGATGCCGGAATCGCTGATGCCATCGCTGAAGATGTCATGCGGCGAATTTCAGATTCTTATGTCCCCTGGCAGGAAAACTCTTTCCCGGGCCTGCTCGGGAATGTCGTCGCCGGACGCATCAGTAAGCATTTCGATTTCGGCGGGACCAACTGTGTCGTTGATGCGGCCTGCGGCAGTTCGTTAAGTGCCTTGAACCTGGCGGCATTGGAGCTGGCCGCCGGACGTTCGGACATGGTTGTCACCGGTGGCATCGACACCTTCAATGACATTTTTATGTACACCTGTTTCAGTAAAACTCCTGCTCTTTCCCCTTCAGGCCATGCGCGATCTTTTTCCGCGGATGCTGATGGCACGACTCTCGGTGAGGGCTTGGGGATCATCGTGATGAAGCGGCTGGCTGATGCTGAACGCGATGGTGACAGAATCTACGCCGTTCTCAAGAGTATCGGCACCTCAAGTGACGGCCGCGGTGCGGCGATCTATGAACCGAGTGCTGCCGGGCAGAAAAAATCACTTATGCGGGCTTATCAGCAGGCCGGCGTGTCGCCTGAAACAATTGAACTGGTCGAAGGACACGGTACGGGGACCAAGGTCGGTGATGCCGTTGAGCTCTCTGCTTTGCGCGAGGTCTTTGGCCCGGCTGACAAGCCATGGTGTGCGCTCGGCTCGATCAAGTCGCAAATTGGTCATACCAAGGCCGCAGCCGGGGCTGCCGGTTTGATCAAAGCGGCTCTGGCCCTCTATTACAAGACCCTTCCGCCAACGATCAAAGTCACGAAACCACAAGCTGCCGTGGTGTCGGCGCAGACTCCCTTTTATATCAATACGGAAGCTCGCCCCTGGATTCCGCGTGCCGACCACCCGCGCCGCGCCGCCGTCAGTGCGCTTGGCTTCGGCGGCAGCAACTTCCATTGTCTGCTCGAAGAACATCAGCCGCAGAAAACGGTTGTTGACTGGCAGGGCGATGTGCAACTGGCCATCTTCAGTGCGCCGGACGAAACACAGTTAGGACAGATGTTAGAGGATTTTCCCGTTGCAGCAGACTGGGCGGCAGTGCGCTTGGCGGCCGCGCAAAGTCGGCAAAAATTTGCTCCGAATCAAACCTGTCGTCTTGCTCTGGTGATCGATCGAGAGAAAACCGATCGGGCGGCACAATTAAAAACAGCGCTGACCATGTTGTCGAAAAATACCGGTCAAAACAGCTGGAGTACTCCGGACGGCAGTTTCTTTGCCCGCGGGGAATCCGCTGGTAACCTGGCGATGTTGTTCCCGGGGCAAGGGGCTCAGTACCCGGGCATGCTCAGGGCCCTGGCGATCCAGTTCCCCCAATTTTTAAATGTCTTGCAGGTCGCAGATAACACTCTTGCTGACAGGATGGATGGTCAACTTTCAGACCTGATCTATCCCCAACCGACGTTCGATGAACAGGCCCGAAGTGCCGTTGAGTCACGTTTGCGCCGGACGGAGAACGCCCAACCGGCTCTCGGTGCGGTCAGCCTTGGCGCCAGGGCGGTGTTGGCGGGCTTCGGTATCAGTGCGGATGCTTATGCCGGTCACAGTTATGGGGAACTGACGGCTCTCTGTGCCG
>WTCI01000018.1 GCA_013138655.1 Desulfuromonadaceae bacterium
TTTGCAGCACGTAAATCCCCAGCACCAGATTTGTCACGGCATGGGCAAGGATGCACTGGTAGATACTTTTCGTCCAGTAGAGCAGCAGACTGTAAGCGACTCCGGCCATAATTCCGGCCAGCACCAGATTATGCTCCAGTCCGAACAATCCGGCGCCGATCAAAAAAGAGGTTAAGGTGTAGGTGCCGATGCGGATGCTTATGAAATCGGGATTGATGATGTAGCGCAACAGGAAGGAACGCCAGAACAGTTCTTCCATGATCGGCACAACCAGAGCAGCACCAAAGATCCGGAAGAAAATCAGAGTATTACGGATATTGTCATTGTCCACCAGAAACGGGTCAAAGCCCTTAGCGTCACCAAGGGTAGCAAAATCCCAATCCATATTGATCCAGAGGATAAAAACCAGCAGACCGAGCAGGAGACTACCTGCAGTGTGGATGAGGTTTTTAAAATCGGCAAAGCGCAGTTCCGAATACTCACGCCGGAAATAAAGCAACAGTCCCGCAACCAGCAGCGCTTTAACGGGATAAAGATAGAGCAACTGTTGATCGGTCAGCCCTAAACTCCCCCGATCAACCAGCCATTGCAACCCCTGTTGCAAGCCGATAAGCGCCATAAAAACAGCAAACGGAATAATCCGCACCCAACCATCTTTACCCATTGATCCCTCCAGACATAGCCCAGTATCCCGCGCGCTCAGTAACTCAGCAGGCAATCCCAAGCTCCAACTTCCAACTCCTGATCCGTGGCGACACCTCTTGCATGAACTGACAAACGTCTTTTTCAAGAAGCAAACCATGGCGCTCCAGTTCAACAAAGCCTGCAGCCAGGGAAAACCTGCCCCCAACACGCTCTTCCAGCCGCAGCAAAACCCGCTGAACAACGTCTGGATGTTGATAGGATGTCAGCCAGTCATGTTCAATCATGTGGGGCAACTGCTGCTGTAATGCGGGTGAGAGCTGATCATAGCACGACTGCAAACCCCGATAAACGTCCTGGGCAAAAACACCAAGCGGCTGAACAGAGTAATCTTCCCAATAACGGGCCAGGAAATGATCATAGAAGACATCGACCAAAACACCACGTGCATGGCGATAGACGGGATCGAGCCTGCTACGGCTGTTTTGAAAAGCCGGACTCTGTCGGGTGTAGGTGTCAAGCCATCTATGTAAGTGCAGATGCTTGCGAAGCTCGTCCGGAAAATCTTCAGGAACCGGCCCTTTAACAAAATCTCCCATCAATGAACCGGCCCATGCCAGGGGTGTCGATGCGGAAAAATAAAGATGGGCCAGATAATTCAATGGTACACTCGCAAAAAAGAATACGATGGCTAAGCAAAAGTTTTTCAGGCTTGATTGCTGTTTTCAGCATCCAATTTCTTGAGAAGTGCCGTAATTTGCTCGACAACAGCATGTTCGGTGTTTGCAACAGCCAACAAACGACGGAAGAAATCAAGCAGAATATCCCGTTGCCCGGCACGGACAAACCGCTTGTTCAGCTCTTCAAGTTGCAGGGGGACATCCTTTTCATTCCCCACAAGTTTCCAGAAGAAAGTCATTGCGTTTTCCCGGTCTCGCCGTTCGCAATACAGGCGAACCAAACCGGCCAGCGGATAGGGGTCATCCCCCATCTGAACAGACTTGAGATAAGCGGCCTCTGCCCTCTTATCTTGACCAAGATGGGCATGGGCATCTCCCATCCGGGTATGCAGAGCCTGGGTTCCTTCGGAGAACTTGAGAATTTCCTGCCAAACTTCAATCGCCTGAGCATATTGATGATGCCAGCGGAAACAGTTACCCAGACCGTAAAGGGCGTATGGATTCTGCGGATCAACTTGCAGCGCCCGACGGAAATACCTTTCCGCCTTGTCAAAGTCGTTAATCCGCCAGCAGAGCTTGCCGATGATTGTCAGGATATGCAGTTCATCCCGGTCGAATTCGAGAACTGTTTCATAATATCGAATGGCCAATTCATCATCACCGAGCCGATGCTGCAAATCGGCCATACCGGTCAATGCAAAACGGTCACGAGGGGCAAATTTCAGAATCTGCCGGTAAACCTCTTCAGCCTTGTCGTATTGCAACAGAGTTTTACAGCTGTCGGCTATCCGCGTCATGACATGCTTGTCCCGCGGCCGTAGTGACAGGTACTGTTTCCAGTGCCGAATCGCCTCCTGATGGCGATTCAATTTTTTACAAACATCCCCAAGACCACGTAAAGCGAACAGGTTATTACCGTCGCCTTCCAACAGATAACGATAGCAACGCTCCGCTTCGACAAAATCGCCGGTTTCACGGCAGACATCCCCCATCCCCGAGAGCAGGTAGGGGTTATCCGGCTCACGATCCAGCCCCATGCGAAACAACTCGCAGGCTTCAGCATAGCGGCGGCCCCGAAATTTCTGACGGGCCTTTTTGGAGATATCTATGACTGAAAGCGGTCGTTTCTCTTCACTGCTTCCGGTGGCGTTATCCGCAGAATTTATCACTGAAACTCCTGATTTTCATTTTGGCAGCGCTGTAAAAGTGTTTGATAATACTCCTGACGGCACCAGTTTTCCAATTCAATCATTGCCGCAAGCGGTTGACGAAAGTCCAGATCACCGGTTGCAAAGACCCCGTGACCATAAACAACGGCAATTCCGGAACCGATGACCGGAGGAACCTTGCGGGCAATTCCTCCGGCGCCAACTTCTCCGGCGACCACCGGGACAGAACCTAAATATCTGACTTTATTGCAATTTTTCCAACAATCCGTAACATTACAGTCGGTCTCCTGACAGAAAAGACTGAGAATGACAGAAAATTTGGGATGCCCGTGTAAGATTGTCCGCGCTTTCGTCCGTTGGTAAATGGCCCGGTGGGCAATCAATTCGCTTGAAGCGGTGATCCCGGCCGTACTTGAATTGTCGTTCGGCACCAGATCGATGCACCCCGGAAGTTCATCCAGGCTGGCGCCGGTCTGGGAAATAAAAATACTGTTCCGGTCATTGCAGGAGATATTGCCAAAAAAAGAATCGACCAGCTGCAATTCTACGGTCCGCTTACCGACTTCATCCATTGCCTTGAGAATCGTTGTTTTCTCATCCAGTGCCCCTGGCAGCAGATCGTCAACCTGCCGTGGGATCGCCGCGGACAATTGCGCCCAGAGCGGCTGCAAACGGGTCATCTCAAGCTGCGTCGGCGGTGAACGATCCGTCAACAACATCAACAGAACCTTAACGAACAAGGCATGATAAATCGAGGAATAATTGATATAAGCCTGCTCGACGGTGACACTCCCGGTCGCTATGATGCCGATCCCTTCCACCAGAATCCCCTTGCGCTGCCCCAGCAATTCAACCAATCGTTCAGGATTCTCAACGGAATACTCATGTCGACGGACAAGCGGGATGTCATGCAGGAAAGTTCGGGTCTCCGTATCCAGGGGAACCACATGATCAGCATTTTGCGGAATGCGTCCGAGCAGCAGTTCGAGGAAAGGCAATGGTGGAGTTGCCAAGATCAGAGAGATGACGTTGAGCTGCTCGATAACAGTGTCACCGAGGGGCAGCAAATCATCAGCTCCGAGGCTTAACAACTGGTCATCACGGGCCAGCAAAGCGATCCGGTCCGGCCTGGCGCTGCCATCGAGCGAGAGTTTATCGAGATATTTTCTGAGTTGCCGGATCAAGGTTGTTGCTCCAGAAAATCTTCCTGAGCAAACTGCCCCTGCTCATTCAGACCGCGAATCCGGTAATATTTCTGCAACTCCTCAACAAAACGTTTACGGTCGAGCGGGGCCACTTCTATGCC
>WTCI01000259.1 GCA_013138655.1 Desulfuromonadaceae bacterium
CGGATCCGCTGGGGATCGTCAGATTCATCAAAAAAAGGAATGACGATTCCGGCGGGGATAAATAGTTTTTTCGGTTGGCTGTCAGCTTTTAATTCTTCCGGTAATCCCCAGCTTTTACGACTGCGGAACAGATTGGCATCGATCCAGCCGAGCTTATATTGTTTGACTGCTTCCAGCGGCAAGCCGCGCTTTGCCAGGTAATCAAGCTGCTCGGAATTATCTAGCAATGCTGCATGGGCGACTGTGATCAACTTGGCGGCCTTGGTTTTCCACGCATCTTTCGGCGGCGTGGCAGCAGCGGCTTTGAAGTGTTTATCTTCAATTCGCTCCGAGGCAGCAACCGAACTGACAGTACGCGGTTGCCGCACGCTCTCTCCGGCCGCCCTGGCCCCCTTGCGACATTTTTCCCATCCCGGACAAGAGGAATGGCTGCAATTCAAACCAAGTTCCTCATGAGCATCGGGGCAGCTCATGTTTTCAAACTCACGCAGAAACTGCAGCGCATCCCCGCTTTTTTGACAACCCCGGCAATAAAACGCATCCCGATCCGGCCAGACCACAAAGCGATCGTTACCACCGCACCCGGGACAAGGTCCGGCGTATTCTTTGGCGGTCTTTCTTTTGAGATCGGGGATGCGGTTTTGTGCGAGGGTGAGAATATTCATTATTATCCCATTAACACTGGTTTTTAAGCTGCACCCTGTTTTCCTTCTGCCTGTAAGCCATATTCAAAGTTTGGCAGCCTCATTACAGGTTTTTCTGATTTAACAGCAAGCCTTGAAACATCAAACCAGCGGCCATCACGAGTGTCACCATCTTCTTTGATTGGTGGTTTGACTACAGCCTGGACGCAGCCATATAAATCAAAAGAGATTGATTCAACAACACCAGAGAATCCAGTGACCTTATCGGTAACCGGCAGACCTAATAGATTTAAATGTTTTTTTACGAGCATATTTACTCCTTTTGTTGTTAAAACATGACAATATGATCAACCATATAATGGTTAATTATCATCATAATGGGTTTAACTCCTTAATATATTTATTCTTTTACCTTCTCTATGATGAAATGATCATTTCCTATAAAGTATAATATATTTAAAAAAATAATTATTAGACTAGAATACCCTTTACGCGCGTGCGTAATGTAAGGGATTTTCATCATTTCATCATACAACTGGCACTTTTCTTAATAATCCTGATTAGTTAAGGCTATGATTATCAAAAAAAATGATCATGCCGTCATCATTTCATCATGGCCCTGGCACCCAGGGCCGAGCTATCAGCGAAAAAAGAGGAAATCCTGCTAATATCCCACATCGGTATAGTCGCGGATCCGCAGCCCGTAGATGTGCACGTTGCCTCCCCGTGTGTCTTTTTTGTAACCACGCTTGACCAGTTCACTGGCTATCGTCTTGCGAGCGGGGACATAATCGCCATGATTGTCCTCGTGCCATTCTTTGAAAACGCTGTAAAACTGCTTGAGCAGGATCTCGCTGTGTGGATCGTCGGGCGTGCGGATACAGCGTTGCTCGACAAACTGGCCGAGGACATCTTCATCGACGCGTAATTCATCAACATCGGCCTTGATTTTATCGGGAGGTTTTAACCCTTGCCGCTGCCAGAGCAGCGCACCACGTACCAGCCAGGCGAGAATGCCGGGGGCTTCTTTTTCGAGCCGGAGAGGTAAGCCTCGATCCTTAATCCGGAACTGTTCGGCCAGTGCCGGCTTAATACGGGCCTCAAATTCTGGATTGTCGACGTACAGAAACGGAAATTTGATATAGACCAGGCGCTGCAACAGGGCAAAATCTTTAGTCAACCCCCTGGGTATATGATTGGAGTGGATAAATAATTTCCAGGTTGGAGTGATGTTGATTTCATCGGCCTGGTAGAGGGGCCGCGCCTTGATGGTGTCGCCGCCGCTGAGCTGTTTGTAGGCACTGCCGGAAATTTTGCGGTTTTCGTCGGTTTCAGCGCTGACGATAATGCGGCGGCCATCGATGGCGACCAGATCGGCGGCGGCTCCTGAGCTTGCCCGGGCGTTTTTTTGCTCCAGGATCAGCTCGGGCGAGATGGTCCAGGCGAAGTCGCCGACAATTTTCATCAGCAGTTCAAATATGGTGCCTTTGCCGTTGCGCCCTTCGCCGATGGCAACTGTGACAACATGCTCGGTGACCAGGCCGGTGATCGAATAACCAAGCAGCCGGTGGAAAAAGTGGGCGATCTCTTCATCCCCCAGAATTTCGACAATGGTTTTATCCCAATCGGGACAGGGGCAGTTATTGCCGGTAGCCAGATAATGTTCAATGTTATCCGGCAGGCAGGTCGGTGAGGCTTTGACCAGCCAATCGGATGGATTTCCTTTGCGCAGATGACCGGTTTCGAGATCGATGACGCCATTTCCACAAGCCATCAGCATGGGGTTCTGGTCGACCTGATCACCGAGGATGGCGAGTGGATTTTCGATGGAGTGCGACCAGAAAAGGGCTTTTTTTGCGCCGTTCTCTCCGCGCAATCGATCGACACGGCGGTTGAGTGATTTGCGCTTGCTGGTCAGGCGGCTGATTTCACCGGATAGTTTGGCGGCGAGGGTTTCGGCGTTATTTCTGGCAACATCATCATCTTTGGCTTTGGCGGTTTTGACGCTGGCTTTAGCATCGGCAAGGCGATCACTGATGTCATTGATCTCGGCGGTGAGAAATGCGGAGCGCTCCTGATATTTAAGAGCGACTTTTTCGACGGCGGTGATTGATCTACCCATTTTATCCAGCTGCCAGTGATGGCCGTCGGTAGGGAATTCAAGCCACCGCTGATCGGATTTATCAAAAACAAACTGATTGCGGTTAAGGGCGGCGAACATGACTCCATCCCCACGCTCGTTGGCATCGAGACAATCGAGGACAAAGCGTGGATCGTCGGGGCCGCCGCTCCCTTTTTTCTTTGGATCCGGAACGATCGGATCCAGCTGGTCGGCCTCTTCTTTTTTTCGAGCTTCGACCTGCTTCCGGATATCGACGACTTTATCGCTCAAAACAATCCCTCGCGTTAAACATTAAAATATCAATAAATATCATCGATTCTCATACCTTATCTGTGATTTTGTAGGAGACAAGTAAGGGTGTGGCAAAATCAGCAAAATATCAACATTATTACGTTATTACGCTAAATTTAAAAAATTTAAATGGACACAAAAACCGGGGTTTGCATTCC
>WTCI01000096.1 GCA_013138655.1 Desulfuromonadaceae bacterium
ATCAATCCCTTTGAGATCAACCAGGTTAGTATCTACTTCGAGATCCTTCCCAGCACCTGGCGGACTGTCACTTAAATCCATCCCGAGGGTCAATTCAATATCAACGCCTGCTCCCAGTGAAATTTCCGAACTGCCGGCAGTGCCGATATTACCGATCGGGCTGAGATCAAAATTGAAATCGACCGGCACATCAAGGTTAAAGTCGATCGGGCTGAATTTAAGTTCAAAAGTTAAGCGCTTGGCCGTAGCGTCATATTCGGCTTCTACGTTATCGCCGAAACCAAAAATCTCGATCAACTTATTGGCCAGATCCTGTGCCGATTTAAAGGTCGCCTGATTGTTTTCATCCAGCAATTTGGCGTGATCATTGCCGACGGTTTCGTTATTGGCGGTCGAATCCGCCGTCAAGCTGAGGGTATAGTCGTTGAGCTCCCCCTTTTCAACCAAGCTGAGGGCAAAACTGACATCACTACTCAGTACGCCACCATCAGGCGCATTTGTATTAGCAGTCAGCTTGTCATTCTCAAAAGTCTCGGAACCATCAAAGCCAATGGCCGTTGCACCGCTTACGGCAATATTGCTGATCGAAGAATCCACCGCAATAAAAGTGATTTTTTCACCATCACCTTCGACACGAATTTTCTCGTCGAGATTTGCAGCAGCCAGGGCGTCTCGCAAGTCGACAACCAAGGTCGTGCCGTCGTCTTCGCCATCGTCGCCATCATCATAAAGCAGGGTGTCACCCACGGCATCGGCAAGATCAAAAACCGTATTTAATGCCGGCGCCACAAAGGGGATATCGATACTGGTAAAAATCTCACTTTCAGTCACACTGCCGAACCAGTCTCGAACCGCCCCGACTTGACTGATAAAAGTGGCCGCACTGAACTCCTTGAATTTACCCAGGTTGTCAACGCCGAACCCGTCGTAAATAATGTTGTCGATATCCTGCCCAGCAAACGGGTTGCCGTTTGTCAGGGAAATTGACAGATCATCGAATGCATCTAGCCCGGTTACGTTCCCTTGAGGAACAGTGACTGCCAAGTCCAGATCGAAATCGGTTCCCAAGTTATCGATTATTACTGTGAGATTGGGATCATCCTTCGGATCAAGATAATTCTGTGCTGCGACGTTAACAGCAGCACTCAACGTGGCGCTACCGGTTGCCTCTGCAGCAAGAAAACCGATATCAAGGTTTAATGGAGTAGCCGCATCCCAGGTGGCATCATCTGCTGCAAAAAGCTCAAAGTTGTCCAAGTTGAAGAAAAACTCTGTATCATCTTTGAGTTTCAACCCAAGGCCAAGATCGGTATTGAGCGTTGTCAGCAGGCTGAAATCGCCATCGAACATCAGTCCGATATCTTCAGCCTCTTTGCCTAAATCGATAATAAAATCAGTGGATCGTTCGGCATTGTAAGTAAACTCGAAAACCAATTCGGGCAGTCCATTTACAAATGTCAGGGCAAGACCGGGCGCTGAGGTATTGACATTTAGGGCGTCGACTGTTTGCTGAAACGCTTGAATACGCTCATGAATATCCTGGGCAGAAATAACGGGGTTTTCATCGATGAATTCATTGATGTCGATGCGTAGTTGGTCAACGGCCTCTTCTATATTGAGGCTATTACCCAGAGTCACACCATCTTCGGCTCCCACACCGGACAGTGTTTGACCAATCTCAGCATGTTCCTGAAGTTTTGCCGCCCACACAACCAGATCATTCAACCCATTCTTGAGAGTTTCAGCGGCATCACTGATGTCAACCAGGGGGAAAACTACGCTGACATCCTCTATGCCTGAATGAGTAATATGCAAACTCGCATCTGAATTAATGATCGTACTACCGGAGAAAGTAAGTGTGTCATCGTAAGTGGTAAAATCGAAAGTGTCATTACCATTGCCGGTAATAGTTCCAACAAACACCGCCCCCACCCCGAACACAAAATCATTCTTGCCGGTCCCTGACTTAATTGTCTCGATATTTACAGCTGTCAGGTTGGAGATACCATCACTGACGACAACGCTGCCGTTGGGGCCAAATGTGAATGTCAGATCGGCGGTAACTTGCCAGAAATCGAGAGTATCCGTGCCACCCAGTTCATTTTCAACAACAACGTCACTCCCCCAATTATCCTGGAATTGATAAATATCGTCACCAGTACCGCCAGTCAGTGTATCGTCCTCTCCAGAAATACTTACCAGGATGTCATCAACATCATCAGACCCATCAATATCTGCCAACAAATGTTGATACGCTTTCAAATCGGAAGTTTGGGAAAGCTCTAAATTTTCAATTGCCCCACGAGCAGTTTCAAGTATCCAGTCGCCACCCAGGCTGGAAGAACCTGTAAGGTCCTCGGATGCTGCGATATCTGCTTTTGTCAATGCAGCAAGGCGTTCGACAAACTCAACCCCAGCCTCCCCTTCCGCAACACTGCACCCATAGAGCAGAATATCACCCTCTTCAGTCAGGGCTTCGCCCCAAAATTGTAACTGAGCGGCATTATCGTTCAGAGTTGTAATATTGAGTGATGATGTTCCAAGGCTGAGGCTGCCACTGGAACCGTGTGAAATGACATGCACAGCGGAAAGGTCGTTTTGCTGCTGCAGAATTTCGCTGATCTGCTGCAAGCCATCCTGAGCTGCTGATAGAACTTCTATTTGATAATCGGTGCTGTCGTTATCGGCAATCTGATCGATGATCGATTGGTAATCTTCAACCGAGGAATCGACAATAACCAGTTCCTTTTTCTGCACCTCGGCAAAGTTGGAACTCAGGTCTGGAGGCGTATCAACTCCCTGCGAAGCTGAACTTTCTTCTGACAAGACCTCTCCCACAACAGGGGCACTGGCCAGCAGAGGATCGGCATGTAGAACAAGCTGCTCTATCCCCAGATCGGCCGACAGCAGAATACGTGGTTCCAAAGCCTCGAACTTCATCTTGCGACGAACTGGCCGCTGCTTGGTCTTGTCCCGGGTCCTACGCAAACGTCTCATCATGACAGACTCCTTAGGTGTGACTAAAGGCCTTCAATGGATCTTTTCATTTTGCTTTACATTTGCGCAGACGGTGATTCGCTTTATCTGAACCACTGGTCGAGCTGGGTCAGATCCATTTCACTCAAGCTGCCGGTGGCATATTTGAGTTTGAGGCTGTTGAGGAGATAGTCATAGCGGGCTTGAGCGTAGTCCTGCTTCACCAGAAACAGGTCACGTTCGGCATCCAGAACCGCGAGGCTGGTGAAGAGCCCGGAGAGAAAGCCTTCCTGCTTGGCTTCGAGAGCCAGCTGGCTGGACACCATCGACTGGTTGAAGGCTTCGACCTGACGGATGGCACTGTTCACTCCCAGGTAGGCGGAACGTGTCTGTCTTTCGATGGCGCGTTCCTGCTTGATCAACTCTTGACGGGCAATGCTGAGCTGATGCTTGGCTTCACGAACGCGGGAATTAACATAGCCGCCCTGGAAGATCGGGACATTAAGTTGTAACAGGATGTCAGTGGTGTCGATTTCACTGCCGCCACCGAAGAGGGTCCCTTCTGTTTCCTGGCTGTTATAACGACCGATCAGGTCGAGGTTTGGATAGTGACCGCTGCGTTGACGACTGACTTCTTTACGGGCCACAGTGACGGCGTGCTTCTGTACTTCGATTGAAGGGTTCTGCTTCAGTGCGCCCTCAATCCAGCTGCCGACATCAATGGGATCGGGACTTTGCAGGAAAATCTCAGCCTGCAGTTTACTTAAGCTCTCAACCGGCTCTCCTGCAACTTCTTGCAAAGCCTGCAGGGCATCATCAAGCAGGTTCTGCGCTGCGATGGTTTTCGCCTGAGTGGTGGCCAGGCGAGCCTTTGCATCATGCAGATCGGTAACCGGGATCAGCCCCATCTCATGTCGACCGCTGGCCAGCTCAAAATGCTTTGCTACGGCAGTCTCTTCTGACCGAACAAAGACCAACTGATCCTGTGCAGATAATGCCTGCAGGTAGAGATCGGCAACCTGCACCATTAAATCCTGCACAGCCATAGTGTATTCGGCTTCGGCGCGTAGATTTTCAGCTTTTGATTGCTGGTACCCGGCAATCAGGTCCCAATGGAAAATCGGCTGGGTTAAAGTAAGGCTGTAGGACTTGGTATCGAAATCGGTCTTGCCGGCACCGAAAACCGTATTGTCACTGCTTTTGATATCCTGCGTAGTCTGTGTGTACTCTGCAGAGCCGGCTACAGTCGGCAGCATTCGAGCAATTGCCTGCTTACGTCCTTCGTTGATGGCTAATTTTTGAAAATGCGCGGCCTGAAAACTTGGATCGTTTGATTGGGCCAGTTGATAGACATCCATCAAACTGGCGGCAAAAACCGTTGGTGAAAAAAGAACTAAAAAGAAAAGAACAAACAGTGGTAGGCAGTGACGCAATTTTTCCGCTAAACGGTAAGCTAAAGTGCCCATTCCCCAATCTCCTTGATATTGAAAACAGCAAATAAAAAAACCACCATTACCTGGGTAACGGTGGTCATTGCCCCCAAGCAATAAAATTCCACTTTGAATTTGTCTGAAGCCCGACAAAGCTCTTACAAAAACCACAACGTCCATTTAATCAAAAGTAGGGTCTAATTCCCCGTAGCTTGCTGCGGGGTGGCTCATTAACTCTATCTTCACCCACAGATAAGTCAAGGAATGAACTACCCCCCCCCAAGTCCACCGCCACTTTCTGGGCAGAGGTCGCTGGGTCCCTTTTTCTTTTTTTAGGTGGTGGCTTTGGGATCTGTTGAGTTTGTTGCTGCAGACAGGTACACTTGGCAGGTCTTTTGCCAGGGGTTTATTGCATGTTGAAAATGCTGAGAATCTGTTTGTGGTTGGTGGTCGCAATGATTGCGCTGGCCCTGTTCGATCAAGCCATGGTGCGAGTCCCGTTACAGACCGCCGGGCTTAAGCAGGCGCAGACTTTTTATGTTGATTTTCGTCAGCGTTTGCTCGGTTTAACCGGGGTGACAGGGAAGGGTGCTGCGCAGTCGATTGAGCAGGTTATTGAAACAAACAAGCGGCAAAGGCAAAAACAGCCCAGCCGGCCGCAACCTTATCTTTATGTCGATGAAAGTGGCGCATTGCAGTTTGTCGATAGCCTTGAACAGGTTCCAGAGCCCTTCCGTAAAGATGCCCAGCCGTTGGCAGAATAAGTTATGAAATCTTTTCGGGGTTCTTTCCGGTGATGATGCTCTGGACCATGTATGCCGGATAACTTCTGCAATTGAAAGTGCAGGATATCGGCTCACTGGTGTCGCTCAGGGTGTGCCGTAAATGTCGTCCCGGCGGTCAGCCAGGATGTTAATCTGACCCCGGTACTTTTCCATCTCGGCGAAATCAAACGCGGCGATCAGTTCGGTATCGCTCTCCTCGGCCATCTGTAGAATGTTTCCCAGTGGTGAAATCAATTGGCTCAGACCGAAGAAGTCGAGCTTGCCCTGTATCCCGCAGCAATTGGCTGCAATGACGAACAGTTGATTCTCGATCGCCCGGGCGCGCAGCAGCGTTTTCCAGTGTTCCTGGCGTGGTTTCGGCCATTCGGCGGGCAGACAGATGATTTCCGCTCCTGCCAGGGCCAGTTTGCGGAACAGTTCGGGGAAGCGCAAGTCGTAGCAGATGGCGATGCCCAGTTTGCCGACCGAGGTTTCGACCACCAGTGCCCGGTTGCCGGCACCGAGGTGTTCATTCTCGCGCAGGGTTGAAAACAGATGCAGTTTACGATAGCTGCCGGTGATTTCCCCTCTGTCGATCACATAGGCGGTGTTGTAGATGGTTCCGTTGTCGAGCTCCGGCAAGCTGCCGACCGTCACCAGATCGAGCTTGCGGCATGTTTCCTGAAGTTCCTCAAGAACCCGCGGGGTCTCTTTGGCGAGTATCGGCAGATTGCGATAGTCGTAACCGCAACTCCACATTTCCGGCAGAACCGCCAGTTTCGCCCCTTTTCCAGCCACTCTCTTCAGGGCGGCCGTTGCCTTGTCGAGGTTGGTGTCGATATAGCCGAGGTGGATATTGAACTGGATAGATGCGCAGGTCAGCTGTTTCATTTTCGTCTCCTGATTATTAAAAATAAAATTCAGTTTTATTTTCCTAAACCTATTTCAAAAGGCCTTCTTAGCGCAATCCATTTTGCTCGAAAAAGGAGAAAAGATGAAATTAGAAACCGGATTTTGTTGACCGCAAATTTGATCTCATGCTAGATATGCGAAGGTCTCATTCTATGAGCGGTTCAAGCCCACTGGGCGACCATTAAAAAACCGGCACTGCTCTGTACACAACCATTGAACAGGCGATCAAATCAAGATCAACCCTGTAAGACCGTTGATCTTGCCTGTTTTTTTCTTTTTTGTGTGTATACTGTGTACAATTTTTTGAACATTGAACATAATGCCATATATATATTTAAAAGAAGGTTTAGGGTTTCGCAAGCGGCTTTTTTCAGTATGGTCATCTAGTTCGTTCCTTCATTGGAGTCTTGTGTCATGAAGGCAAAATTTGCCACCTTTATTATCATGTTGATCTTCTGGGTCGTCATGTCCGGCATGTTCGATGCCTTCCATTTTTCACTGGGAGTGCTCAGCTGTCTACTGGTTGCTTTTTTCAGCAGTGATCTGTTGTTTCCAGAGGAAGGCAAGCCCTGGCTGAGGGAACTGTTCGGCATGCTCTGCTATCTGCCCTACCTGTTCTGGCAGATTATAGTGGCGAATCTACAGGTCACCTATATTGTGTTGCATCCGCGCATGCTGGAAAAAATCGATCCGCATTTGTTCCGCTTTGAAACAACCCTGAAGCGCCCGATATCCAAGGTGACCTTGGCCCAGTCGATCACCCTGACTCCGGGAACCATTACAGTCAATATCCACGAAAATCAGGTCGCAGTTTATGCGCTTACCGAGGAAGCCGCAGCAAGCCTGCCGGGTGAAATGGAACGTCAGATCGCCAAAGCGCTGGAGATTGAATAATATGGTAGAAAAAGTTGTTCTTTTTGTAGCGATCGTGCTGCTCCTGCTTATGCTGTTGTGTCTGTACCGGGTTGTTGGTGGGCCGACGGTGCTCGACCGGATTCTCGGCGGCAATGTTATCGGCACTAAGGCGACGGTACTATTGTTGCTGATCGGTGTCCTTTACGAAGATCTGGCGATGTTTGTCGATATCTCGATCGCCTACGCTCTGCTCAATTTTATCGCCACCTTGGGGGTCACAAAGTTTTTCCTGCGTAAACGCGACTCTGAGGAAATTATTGAGGCAGTCCTCGATAAAGAAGCAACCTTTCTGGATGGCGCAGATAGCACGAAGGGGGGCTCTTTATGAGCATTGTTGTCGTAATCTTTCTGCTTGCCGGCCTGTTTTTCTCCACGGTCGGTGTTATCGGTATTTTGCGATTTCCCGATTTTTACAGCCGCCTTCATGCTGCCGGAAAATCCGATTCATTGGCGGCAGTTTTAATCCTGATAAGTGTCGCTCTTTACAATTTGCGGGAATACAATGTCGACAATCTGTTGGTCAGTATTAAGATTATGTTGATTGCTGTATTCATTTACGTTGCCAGTCCGACAGCAACCCATGCGATTACCAAGGCAGCCCTGGTCATCGGAGTTACCCCCTGGACAAGAGGGAAGGGGAGAAAATGATCTGGATTCTCGACCTGATGATTCTCATTTTGGTGGTCGTCTGTGCGCTTGTTGCGATCAACGTCAAAGACCTGCTCAGCGCAACGATTATTTTCGGTGTCTACAGCTTCGCAATGTGCCTGCTCTGGGCTGAAATGGGCGCAGTTGACGTGGCTTTTACTGAGGCGACTGTCGGTGCCGGAATCAGTACCATTTTGTTTGTTGCCGCGATTCTTCATACCTCACGGAGGAGTAAAGATTGAAAGTACTCGCACTTTTTGCCACTCTGATGACTGGGGCCATCCTGCTGTACGGAACGATGGATTTTCCGGCTTTCGGTGACCCGCAATCGCCGGCAGCAACCCACTTGGCTACCTATTTTACTGAGAATGCGGTACGTGAAACCCATGTTCCCAACTTGGTTACGGCGGTTCTGGGCGATTATCGGGGCTACGATACGATGTTCGAAACCGTGGTTATCTACTGTGCCGGGTTGGCGGTAGTCAGTGTGCTACGCAAGAAAAAACCGAGTGCGCCGGAGAATAAATCATGAGGTTGCTTCAGGATCAAACAGCAGGGCAGAAGCTTGGCGAAAGCCTGATTATTCAGACGGCTGTGCGCATGTTGGTTCCTTTTATCCAACTGTTCGGTCTGTACGTTATTGTGCATGGACATTACAGCCCCGGCGGCGGATTCCAGGGCGGGGTTATTCTTGGAGCTTCATTTGTTTTGTTAACATTGGCTTTCGACCAGAAGTTTGCCCTTAAATACATGTCGGAAAAAGCCAACAACATGCTCAGCAATGCCGGGGCGCTGCTTTTTACCGGAACGGCAACGCTCTGTGCCATCTGTTATGGCGGCATGTTTCTCGATTACAGCGCTCTGGATAAACTGCTTCCGCTGGGGCCGATCGCCTGGCGTTCCTTCGGTATTTTTGTTATTGAGGTCGGCGTTGGTCTTGCGGTTATGAGTATCTCGGCTTCGCTCTTCTGGTTACTGGGTTCAAACGGAGAAATGGACGAGGGACTTTAATCATGGATCAAATAGCAGCACTGATCATTGCCAAGTACAACTATTGGATTTATGTCACGCTGATGATGATCGGTTTCTACGCCATGATCGGCAAACGAAATCTGGTTAAGAAGTTGATCGGTTTGAACATTTTTCAAACTGCAATCATCTTGATGTTTGTTTCCGCCGGTGTGAAGAAGGGCGCAAAGATTCCGATCCTGGACAAACATCACGTTATGGAACACGGAGTTAATGTTGCCGATATTGTCAACCCGGTACCCCATGTTCTGATGTTGACCGCCATCGTTGTTGCGGTCAGTGTCACCGGGGTTGCCTTGGCCATTCTGCTGCGTATTTACCGTGAATATGGAACTCTCGAAGAGGACGAAATCCTGGAGAAACTCGGCCAATGAGTACGTCTAACCTGCATGTTTATGTCATGGCCGCACCACTGCTGACGGCCTTTTTCGTTAATCTCGTCGGCAGGGTTTCAAAGGCTTGGATCGCCCCCTTGACACTCGGTTGCTTGGCTTTCTCCTCAGCCGCCTCGATCATTGTTTTGGGCCGGGTTATGGCTTATGGAGGATTCAGTTACACGGTCGGCAATTGGCAAGCACCATACGGTATTGAACTGGTCGTTGATCATCTTTCCGCCGTTATGCTGGTACTGATTTCCGTTGTCGCGTTCATCGCTACCATGTCTGCTTTGAAGTCGACCTCTCAAGAACTTCCAGATCAAGAGTATCTGTTCTTTACCCTTTATCTGATTTTGATTGCCGGTTTGCTTGGTCTGGTTCTGACCGCTGATGCCTTCAATCTTTACGTGCTGCTGGAAATCACCTCAATCACAACTTATGGTTTGATTGCCATGGGGAAGGGACGTGCCCCGCTGGCCAGCTTTAACTACATCATCATGGGCTCTATCGGTGCCAGTTTTTACCTGCTCGGGGTCGGCTACCTCTACTTGATGACCGGCAGTCTGAATATGGCCGATATCGCCCAGATTCTGCCGACAATTGGCGGTGGTGCCGCAATTGCGACGGCTTTGGCATTTATGCTGGTCGGTCTCTGGGTCAAGATGGCTTTTTTCCCGCTGCACGGTTGGCTGCCGAATGCCTATTCTTTAGCGCCGACCGGTGCGGCAATACTGGTTGCTCCGTTGATGACCAAGGTCACTATCTATCTGATGGTGCGGGTCATGTTCACAATCTTTTCCGTCGACTTACTGTTCCTGCAGAATCCGGCAGTACAAAACGGAATTGTCTGGGCCGCTGCTCTGGCTATTATCTGTGCATCGTCCTTAGCTCTGGCCCAACGTGATCTGAAACGGATGTTGACTTACATCATCGTTGCTGAAGTCGGTTACATGGTGGGCGGCGTCTGGCTGGCCAACAGTACCGGAATGACAGGCGCGATATTGCATATCGTCAATGATGCACTGATGACTCTCTGTCTGTTCCTGGCCATTGCCGCCATCCTTTATCGGCTTGGTAGTGTGGAATTTGACAGTCTGCAGGGTATTTACCGGAAAATGCCGATCACTATGGCGGCTTTTACCGTCGGTGCCTTTGCGATGATCGGGATACCTCCGACCGCCGGTTTCTTCAGTAAGTGGTATCTGCTCCTCGGCGGCATTGAAGCGGGACAGTGGGGCTATGTTGTTGCGCTATTATTCAGTTCTCTGGTGAACGCAGTGCTGTTTTTCCGCATTATTGAGATCGGCTACTTCCACAAGGATGGCGAGCATCATGGCCACGAAAAGTTGGCAGAGGCTCCATTGAGTATGCAGATTCCACTCCTGATCAGTGCAACTGCATTGATTGTCATTGGTCTCGGTTCCGGGCCGTTGGTTGAAAAAATTATCAAACTGGCATTACCGGTTGGTTTTTAGAGTTGATTGATTGTTGATTAAGGCGGTCTTTCAACCGTTGGATGACTAAAAAGACAGGGCAACTTTCACTATGAGCTATCAAACATCGATCTGGCCGCTGGCGGCCGTGTTGATCTCCTTGATCGGATCCATCCCGATCATGCTGTCGGACCGCAATCCGAATTTGCGTGAAAGCTGGACGATACTTATTGCACTCGGCAAAGTGGTTATTGTCGCCTCGCTGCTCCCCACGGTGTTGGCCGGCGGCGGATTTGAATTCACCATTGTCGAAGTGATACCTGGGGTACCGCTGGCTCTGCGAGTGGATGCCATGGGCATGTTCTTTGCCTTGGTTGCCTCTATTCTCTGGTTCTTCACCTCGGTCTACTCCATCGGTTACATGCGCGCTCTTAACGAACATGCGCAAACCCGCTATTATGCATCGTTTGCCGTAGCAATCTCAGCGACCCTGGGGGTTGCATTTTCTGCTAACCTGCTGACTCTCTACCTGTTTTATGAAATGCTTTCCCTGTCGACCTACCCGTTGGTTACCCACCACCAGGATGCCGAGGCACGTCAATCCGGTCGCAAGTATCTGACCTATATCCTTGGCACGTCCATTGGGCTGGCCCTGCCGGCGATGTTGATTGTCTACTCACTGGCCGGAACCCTCGATTTTAAAATCGGCGGTATCCTCAGCGGAACCGGTGCCTCATCACAAACCCTTGCACTGGTCCTGGTTTTGTTTCTGTTCGGCTTTGCCAAGTCAGGGTTGATGCCGTTCCACGGCTGGTTGCCGGCAGCTATGGTGGCGCCGACACCGGTCAGTTCCTTTCTACATGGTGTTGCCGTTGTTAAGGTCGGCGTCTTTTCAATCCTGCGGGTCATCTTCCATATTTTCGGCCCGGAACAACTGTTGGCGGTCAACCTGGGTTGGGTCATTACCACCTTGGCCTCGATTACCATCCTGGTTGCGTCACTGATTGCTTTAACTCAGGATAACCTGAAGCGGCGCTTGGCTTATTCAACCATCGGCCAGCTTTCCTACATGATTCTCGGTGCCGGAATGCTGACGGCTGTCGGTATGACGGGCGGTCTATTGCATATCGCCATGCATGCCTTCGGCAAGATCACTCTGTTTTTCTGTGCCGGAGCAATCTTTGTTGCCTCGGGAAAAAAATATATCAGCCAGATGGACGGGCTCGGCCGACGTATGCCGATCACTTATCTGGCATTCATGTTCGGTTCGATCAGTATTATCGGTATGCCACCGCTCGGTGGGTTCATCAGCAAATGGAACTTGGTGCTCGGCGCGGTCAGCAGTGATCAAATGATTCTGCTGGTTGTGCTTTTGACCAGTACACTGCTCAACGCGGCCTATTTTCTGCCGATTGTCTACCGTGGTTTCTTCGCGGAGTCATCTGACCCGGTTTTTGATGAGGGAATTAAGGAAGCGCCGTTGTTCTGTCTGATCCCGTTGTCGGTGACCGCCTGTGCGTCGCTGGCGCTGTTTTTCTATCCGGATATTTTCCTCCGGTTGGCCCGCCTGGCCCTGTTTCCTTAAACTGAGGTAAGTTATGGACCCTGAAAATAAAAAGCCGGAAGTCTGGACCTGGTTCGATCATGCGCAGAATATCAAGCGATTAAAGATCGGCTTTTATATTGTCCTGGTCCTGCTGGTGATTCCCGATTTCTTTATCCACAAGCACAGCCTCTTTTCCCCTGTAGAGGCCTGGCCAGGATTTTATGCATTTGTCGGTTTTGCCTCCTGCGTGGTGATCATTCTGGTTTCCAAGTTACTCGGGTTCGTGCTGAAGCGGAAAGAGGATTATTATGACAGCTAGCCTGCACCCGTCACTACTGTTTCTTGCTGGAGCCCTGCTGCTCTGGGTGTTGCCGCTGCTGGGCCGAAAAATCCTGATTCTGCTGGTTCCCGCTACCGCGTTTCTGGTCATCACCCAGCTGACACCAGGCACTTACTATGGCTATGAGCTGTTCGGCTTTGACCTGAATCTACTCAGGGTTGATAAGCTGAGCAAGGCCTTCGGCTATGTGTTCACCATTAACGCCTTTGCCTGTTTTCTGTTTGCCCTGCACCTGAAGAGTCGTTACGAGCATACTGCGGCACTCGTCTACATTGGTGCCGCTCTTGGGGCGGTGTTTGCTGCTGACCTGATCTCTCTTTACCTGTTCTGGGAAGTGATGGCGATCACTTCCACCTTTCTTGTTCTGGCGCGCAAAACCGAAAAAGCCTACAGAGCAGCCTTTCGTTATGTCATGGTGCACATCTTTGGCGGTTTGTGTCTACTGGCGGGGATCCTTCTGCAGGTGAATGCCACCGGCTCAGTTGCCTTCGACGGATTTAGTCTCCAAGGCCTGCCGACTTATCTGATTTTGATCGGTTTTCTAATCAATGCCGCCGCACCTCCGATTTCGGCGTGGCTCGCAGATGCCTACCCTGAAGCAACTGTCACCGGTGGTGTCATCATGACGGCCTATACCACCAAAACCGCTGTATATACCCTGATCCGTGGTTTTGCAGGTTGGGAGATCCTCATCGCCGTCGGCTGTTTCATGGCTATTTACGGGATTATTTACGCCATCTTGGAAAATGATATGCGCCGCATCCTGGCCTATTCGATCATGAACCAGGTCGGGTTCATGATCTGCGGGATCGGGATCGGTACGGCCCTGGCGATCAGCGGGGCTGTAGCTCACGCCTTTGCTCATATTATCTATAAGGCACTGCTCTGGATGAGTGCCGGGGCGGTGCTCTACCTTACTGGTAAAAGCAAGTGTACCGACCTGGGGGGGCTCTATAAAACCATGCCTCTAACGATGATTTTCGGTACCGTTGGGGCGCTGGCTATCTCGAGTTTCCCTTTTCTGTCGGGCTACACCAGTAAGCCGATGATTATTGAAGCCGGGATCCATGAAGGATTTTTCTGGGTCTGGCTGATTCTTGAAATCGCTTCGGCCGGGGTGTTTCTGCATGCCGGGATCAAGTTTCCCTATTTTGTCTTTTTCGCCAAGGATAATGGTCTACGGCCAGGTGAACCACCCAAGCATATGCTGCTGGCCATGGCTTTTCTTGCCTTTATCTGTATTTTCCTCGGGGTTTATCCGCAGCCGCTTTACGATATCCTTCCCTACCCGGTTGACTTTCATGCCTACGGGTTTGAGCATACCCTCAACCAGTTTCAACTGCTGATGTTCTCGGCCCTGGCATTCTTCCTGCTCCTGCCGCTTTTGAAGCGTACCAGAACCATTTCTATTGACACTGACTGGTTCTACCGCAAGGGCGGACGGTTGTTTTTCTCCGGTTGTGACAAGATTTTCAACAGCCTGAATGACTTCGGCGATCGGATATTTGCTCAGAAAGTTCCGAGCCTGCTTAATCGATTTTTCCTCGATCCATCACGATACGTGCAGAAATATGTTGTCCAACTGATGGCAGAAGTTAGTGGTGACGACAAACAGGTTGATCGCCGCAATAAAGAGATAGATCATCGAACCAAGGCTCTCGCTTATCCGATCGGTGGTAGTGTTTTCCTGGCTGTGCTTTTCGTTGCGGTCATGTCGTTACTCTATTTCAATTGATTCCTACCCCCCCCCTGATGTCAGGGGGGATTTTTATGAACTGATGAGTTCTCTCTATCTGCATATCCCGTTCTGTTCCAGTAAGTGTCCTTATTGCGATTTCTTTTCCCAAGTCGGTTCCCAAGAACAGCTTGATGAATATGTTGAACTGCTGAATCTCAATATCCGGATTTTGCAACAAAAATTTCCCCACAATCCTCCACTTGAAACCATCTTTTTCGGTGGCGGCACACCATCCCTCCTTTCTGCAGAGCAAATAGGAAGTCTGCTCAAATACATCAAAGGGACTTTCGACATAGATAAAAATGCCGAGATCACCCTGGAAGCCAATCCCGGGACCGTTGACCTGGATCAGTTAAGGGGATATCGACAGGCGGGAGTCAACCGCCTGTCTCTCGGCATACAATCACTCAACGATCAACACTTACAGCTGCTTGGCAGAATCCATACCGCAGATCAGGCTCAAGACAGTGTTATTGCCGCACGTGCAGCCGGGTTCAACAATCTGAGCCTTGACCTGATGTTTGCTCTGCCCGATCAAGATCTGTCGTCATTGGAAGAGGAGCTTTCCCTGCTGCTGGAACTGAGTCCGGAGCATGTTTCCCTGTATGGCCTCTCTTTTGAGAAGGGAACAGAATTTGCCGTACGACTGCAACGTGGAGAACTCACGGCCTGTGGAGAAAATCTCTACGCAGATCAATATCGTTTATTACATGAGAGGATGAATGCTGCCGGTTTCGAGCATTATGAGATCTCCAACTTTGCCCGCCCCGGTAGCCGTTGTCGGCATAATCAGGTTTATTGGCGGCGACAGACCTGCCTGGCATTGGGTTGCGGAGCGCACAGTTTTATTGCTGATGGCTGGGGTGAGCGTTGGCATGTGCCGTCCGATTTGCCGACGTATCGGCGAAAGTTGCAGAACGGCCAGAATGCTTGTGAGTTGCTTGAATCTTTCGACCGTCAGGCGGCCATGGCGGAAACTGTCTACCTGGCCCTGAGAACCGCTGATGGTCTCTCGAGAAAGAGGTTCCGGCGGCAGTTCGGGAGTTTTCCGGAAGAGCTGTTCCCGGACGCCTTCCGGCGGCAGGCTGAGCGGTTGAAGCTGGTTGACGATAGCTGGCGCCTCGATTTGCAGGGCTGGTTGCTGTATGATCATCTGATCAGCGCTTTTCTGTAAATTTTGATGGCTAAGCAAAAAGTCCACCCTCCGGCGTTGCAGCGGTTTTTTCAGGATCTCGACATACCATATGTATGCCTTCGCCCCTGAAAAACACTACGCCTTGTAGGTCGAAATTTTTGCTTAGCCAGCGTATTCTTTTTTGCGAGACCATAAATTTTGTTTCATAGCGCTGCGTTCAGCTCCCCCCATATAACTTTCCCTAACACCCTCAGTTCTAACCGTTATTCAGCTTGACAAAGCGTGATCCCGTTGATAGTGTGTCCAATTGGCACTCATCATGATAGAGTGCTAACAGGCAGACAGCAGCCATCTTTTGTATGGCTCTTTTTTACGGAGTGGATTTGTGGCTGAAGAGCTGAATAATCGCAGCCAGAATATTCTTGAAGTGATTGTCGAGGATTACATCACTTCAGCTGAGCCGGTCGGTAGTCGAGCAATCACTCGCCGGCACAGTTTTAACCTGTCGCCAGCCTCGGTACGCAACGTCATGTCCGATCTGGAGGAGATGGGTTTCCTCTGTTCGCCGCACACCTCGGCCGGGCGGATTCCGACCGAAAAGGGTTTCCATTATTACATCGATTCCCTGCTGCAGGTGCGTGACCTGAGCAAGGAAGAGGAGACCCGGCTGCAAAGTAGTTACCGCTTCAAAGACATGAAGATGGAAGACATCATGCAGGAAGTGGGGCGGGTGATGTCGGGGTTGTCCAACTATACCGGTCTGGTGATGGCGCCCAAGTTCGCGTCAACGGTTTTCCGCCAGATCGAGTTCGTGCGCTTGTCGCACGGCCGCCTGCTGGTAATTTATGTTTCCGAAACCGGTCTGGTGCAAAATAAGGTCATTGCCGCGGATCCGAGTTTGACTGCTCGTGACCTGGAACAGATCAGCAACTACTTAAACCGTGAAATGACCGGCTTGAGTATTCCGAAGGTGCGGGAGAAGGTCGCCCGGGAGCTCAAGGCAGAGCGGATTCGCTACGATGAATTGCAGAAGCAGGCGTTGGAACTGTCGCGTGAGGCGCTGCAGGAGGAAGCCGAGGATCTGGTGTTTGTCTCCGGGACTTCGCTGATGCTGGAGCAGCCGGAGTTTTCCACCCCGGATCGGATGAAACGGATCATTCGGACTCTGGAAAGTAAAAAAGCCCTGATTGAACTGCTTGATCGTAGCCAGATGGCCCAAGGGGTGCAGATTTTTATCGGCAGCCAGAGCGAGCATACTGAAATCGAGGGGTGCAGTCTGGTGACCGCGAGCTTTTCCAACAAGAAGGGGGCCATCGGCACGCTCGGTGTCATCGGCCCGGTCCGGATGCCCTACTCACAGGTCATTCCAATCGTTGATTTTACCGCCCAGCTGGTCAGCCGGATTCTGGAGCGGGAAGCAGAGTAATAGCGACAAGGAGTCAAGAAGGTGGGGAAAAAAGTGCCAGAGGAACAGCCTGAGCTTGCTGAGGAAACTGTCGAAACGGAAGGGGTTGAAGAGGACGCCGCCGAGGAGGAGCTGTCTCTTGAAGATCAGCTGCGTGCCGAAGTTCAAACCCATCAGGAACAATATCTGAGAACCTTGGCAAATATGGAAAATCTGCGCAAGCGGACCCAACGGGAAAAGGAAGAGCTGGCGAAGTACGCCAATGAAAATATTCTGCGTGAGATTCTGCCGGTTATCGACAACCTGGAGCGTGCTGTTGAGCATGCCGAGCAGGCGGAGAGCAGCGAGGGGCTGTTTGAAGGGGTGCAAATGACCCTGGACCAGTTCAGTCAGGTATTGACCCGCTTCGGGGTGGAACCGATTGAGTCCCTTGGACAACTCTTTGACCCGGCTTTGCACCAGGCGATGGGACAATTGGAAACCGACGAATATCCGGCAAACACCGTGGCCCAGCAGATGCAGAAAGGCTATCAGCTCAATGAACGCCTGCTGCGCCCTGCCATGGTGATGGTCGCCAAGGAAGCGAAGGTTCCGAAACCGGAAGATGATGAATCTACAACAATAGATGAAAATAATTAGTCGGTCCGCATAAAAGGATCCAGAGGAGGATATAGGTATGGGTAAAGTCATTGGAATTGATTTGGGAACAACCAACTCCTGCGTCGCTGTCATGGAAGGCGGCGAGCCGGTGGTTATCGCCAATTCGGAAGGGTCGCGCACGACCCCGTCGATGGTGGCATTCGCCGAAAATGGTGAGCGCCTGGTCGGCCAGCAGGCCAAACGCCAGGCCGTCACCAACCCGGAAAACACCCTGTTCGCCATCAAGCGCCTGATCGGCCGAAAGTTCAGTTCGGAAGCGGTGCAGAAAGATATTTTGATCAGTCCGTTCAAGATCGTTGAGGCTGAAAATGGAGATGCCTGGGTTGACGCGCGTGATAAGCAATACAGTTCACCGGAAATCTCCGCCATGGTGCTGCAGAAGATGAAGCAGACCGCCGAAGATTACCTCGGCGAGACGGTGACCGATGCCGTCATCACGGTTCCGGCCTACTTCAACGATTCCCAGCGCCAGTCCACCAAGGACGCCGGAAAAATCGCCGGCCTCGAAGTGTTGCGAATCATCAACGAGCCAACAGCCGCCGCTCTTGCATACCGCATCGGCGAAGACAAAGAAGAGAAGATCGCTGTCTACGACCTGGGTGGTGGAACCTTTGACATC
>WTCI01000004.1 GCA_013138655.1 Desulfuromonadaceae bacterium
CTTTCGCGACCTGCAGGGTGCCGCTGTCGGCCTCCACCAGCCCGGCCAGCATTTTCAGCAGCGTCGATTTTCCGGCCCCGTTTTCACCACAGAGTCCGATCCGATCAGTTGGCCTGATATGCCAGTCGATCCCGGCAAAAACAGGTCGATCGGCAAAAAATTTTATGATCTGTCTAAGCTGCAACATGGCGCCGGTTATAGCACAAACGTTTCCGCGAAAGAAACCGGAAGTCAACCGTCGGCAGGAAAACCATTTAAAAATAATAATTTTTAACGTATAATCCCACAAATCTCATAAATTTCTCTTTTGGCCCACCTGGGATGACATGGACGACCTTTCCATTATTCTCATTTCGCTGCTATTGGGGCGTGCAATGTCTGGCATCTCATGGGAGGATTGCCGTTACTCTCACTACAAAGCCTGTTGTTTACCCTCGGCCTGTTCCCGGGAGCCTGGTTGGGAACCCGGATCTTGACCCGCCATGTCATCAAATGAGAGAGGGAGGGGAAATGTCTGAACAAAATATCAAAACTGTAAAAATCGATGTCTGCGGTCAGATTTGCCCATCCACGTTGCTGACAACCTTACGGGAAGTCAACACCCACAAAACATTGCTGCGCTCAGGAGAGTTGCAACTGGTGATCCTGACGGACAACCACGATTCGGTCAACCGGGCCAGTGAAGCAGTCAGCAACATGGGGTATCGAATTGATGTTCTCGATCTGAAAAAGCACTTTCAAATAACGATCAGTCGGGGCTGAAAATACCACCAGGAGCGCAAATGAGCCATTCCAGCAAAGAAAAGGACAAGCCTTGCGATCTTGATTTGTCACATCTTCAGGAAAAACTTGCCCAATTGCAGGCGAACTACCAGACTCTGCAAAAAAACGACCAGCAGCTGCGGGACTATATCCGGGCTAAAACCAACCAGCTCCTCAGCGTCATGGGAACTCTGACTCTCAAACCGGAGGAACTGGACGATGAGACCCTTCTAGCCGTCGACCCGATCGGCATTGTTTCAGATTCCTTCACTCAGGTGCTGGAGCATCTGCAGGAAACCAACGAAAATCTGAAGCTGGCAAAGGAAGAAATTCAGATCATCTTTGACTCTGCCGGTGCCGGCGTTCTGGTGATCGATAACCAGATGCGCCTGATAGCTTTCAACCGGAAAAGTCAGGATCTTCTCTTTCCCGGCGAAAAACTCATCATCGGCAAAAATTTCCGTTCCCTCATCTGTCCCCGGGAAGAACCCCTCGAGGAATGTATTTCTGACCAGGTCTTCGCCACTCAGCAGATCGTGGAACACTCTGACTTCGTATCACACGGTCGACACTTCCACGTCATCGGAACGCCGATAAAGAATAAACTGGATGAAACAACCCATGTCATTCTGGTTTATACCGACATAACAAACCGGATAAAAAGCGAGGAAGCCCTACAAGAAGCGGAAGTTCGCCTCACCAAAATTCTCAATGGTGCCCAGGCCGGTATTCTGCTGATCGATCCGACGACACACAAAATTGTCTTTGCTAATCAGGCAACGGCTGAGATGACCGGGATTCCGCAAGAAAAACTCCTTGGTCAAGCCTGTCACAACGTCATCTGCCCGGCGCCGCAGGGACAATGCCCGATCACCGACAACGAGCAGCAGATAGATCATTTCGAGCAAAAATTGCTGACCGCTGACGGCCGGGAACTTTCGATCATCAAAACCATCTCCACCGTGCAACTCGACGGCAGACCGCATTTACTGGAAAGTTTTATCGACATTACCGAGCGGAAAAATGCCGAAGAGAAATTGCGTGAGAGCGAAAAACGCTACCGCACCCTCTATACCACCATGCAGGAAGGTGTTGCCCTGCATAAGTTGACCTACGACGATCAGGGTAAACCTGAAGATTATGTGATCATTGATGTCAACCAAGCCTATGAAACGATTGTCGGGCTGACCCGGGAAGAGGTCGTCGGCCAGTTGGCCAGCAAGATCTACCCCAGTCAGGACGGCAAACCTCCCTGCCTGAAGATTTATTCTGAGGTCGCCCAAGGCGGCATGCCGACAGACTTTGAATTTAATCTCGTCACCCAGAATGAGAGTAAGGCCCTGAGTATTTCCGTTGCCCAGCTTTCTCCCGGATATTTCGCGACAATCTTTGAAGACATCACGCAACGCAAACTGGCTGAAGAAAAAATTGAACGGCTGGCCTATTTCGACAGTTTAACCGGGCTTCCGAATCGAGTTCTTTTGCGTGACCGACTTGGCCAGATGGTGGTACGCGCCAAACGTAACACTGGTCGCATCGCCCTGTTCTTTCTTGACCTCGATCGCTTCAAACAAATCAATGACACCTTCGGGCATGACAAGGGTGATCAACTTTTACAAGTCATTGCCGGCCGTCTGGAAAAGCTGCTGAGAAATTGCGATACTGTCGCCCGACTGGGTGGGGACGAATTCATCCTGCTGATTGATGAGATGCGGGATCGCGAAGCGGCCGCCCTCATTGCCTACAAAGTTCTTGAAGAGCTGGAGCAACCGACAATTCTTGAAGGGACAGAGGTCTTCATCTCCGCCAGTCTCGGGATTGCTCTATTCCCGGAAGATGGGGACGACCCCGACACCCTGCTGAAAAATGC
>WTCI01000321.1 GCA_013138655.1 Desulfuromonadaceae bacterium
GTGAATATATTCGAGAGTCGGCAAATCGACAGTTTGCCCCTCTGACTCCATATCAACCATCTGGCCACCAACCATGCCACGCGAACCGGCACTGCGAGCAAACAGGTTGATCACTTCACAACGTCGCTCGGCCGGCATATCAGTCCAGACCTCAGGATTAGAAAGCAGGATAAATGCTTCCGTCAACAAGCCGTCACCGGCAAGGATAGCGCTGGCTTCGCCGTAAACCTTATGATTGGTCGGTTTGCCACGGCGAAAATCATCATCATCCATCGCCGGCAGATCATCATGAATCAGGGAGTAACTGTGAATCATTTCGATCGCGCAGGCGGCGGGTAATACCTGCCGGGGAGTTCCACCAACCGCTTCACAGGCCGCCATCATCAAAACCGGCCGCAGCCGTTTCCCTCCGGCAAATACCGAATAACGCATGGCATCATGCAGATTTGCCGGCAGTGTGGCAGCACTTGGCAGGTAGTGCTCAAGCGCGGTTTCAACCAGCTTGACCCGTTCCTGCAGGTAAACTTCCAATTGCCAGTCACAACTCATTTTCAAACGCCTCACGTTGCCAACGACCGTCCGTCTGTTTAAGCAGCTGCTCTACTTGCAATTCAACCTGACTCAGCGCCTGGCGACAAACATCCGCCTGTTTAACACCTTCGGCAAAAATTTTCAAAGATTGATCAAGGGTCAATTCTCCACCTTCCAATTGTGTGACCGCTTTTTCCAATTTCTGCAAGGCGGCTTCAAAACCTTTTTTTGTCGCCATAGATGTTCCCCGCTGGAGGTTGTTGATGAGATGGGCTCCTGATAATAGTCAAAACATGGATTATCGCTAACTCAGCCAATTTTCGTCAAGTTTTTCTCGAAAGGACTTCCTGGGGTCTGGCCGGTCACGACAGCAGCGACCTGTCCTTTTTGGAGCTGTATCTGTAAACGATCACCCTGTTTAGCCTGATTTGAATTCTGTAAAAGCACCCCTGTATCAGCCAGCCGGGTAATGCTATAGCCACGCCCCAGAACGGCCAGCGGAGATAAAGAATCAAGTCGCCCGGCCAGAGCCGTCAACTGCTGCTGACGACGTTCGTACTGCTGTTTCATCCCTTGCTGCAATCGCAAAACCAATTGCTGCAACCTTAACTGTTTCAGCTGAAGCAACTCTTCAGGAGCTTTAAGCCGTTTTTCCAAACCTGTCAAGCGCGTTCGAATCAGTTCCAGTTTCGAACGCATCTGCCCGGCCAGGCGCAATAACAGCTGATCGAGATGTCGTTCCAGCTCTAACCGATTCTGCACCACCAGTTCCGCAGCCGCACTTGGCGTCGGAGCACGCAGGTCGGCAACCAGATCAGCAATCGAAACATCGACTTCGTGCCCCACGGCTGAAATCACCGGAATTTTCGAGGCATGAACTGCCCGGGCAACCGACTCTTCATTGAACGCCCAGAGATCTTCACGCGATCCACCACCACGGCCGACAATCAGAACTTCAGCGCTCCCTTCATCATTGAGATCCGCAATGGCTTCGCAAATTTCAGCCGCTGCACCATCCCCTTGAACCCGCACCGGGCGCAACAGTACTTTGACACCAGCAGAGCGACGCCGCAATACGTTCAAAATATCGTGAATCGCGGCGCCGGTGGCCGAGGTCACCACACCAATTCTGGTTGGGAAAGCGGGCAATTGACGCTTTCTCTCCAAGGCGAACAGGCCCTCTTTTTGTAACCTGTCACGTAATTGCTCGAACGCCAGCTGCAAACGACCGACACCGACCGGCTCCATCCCCTCAACGATGAATTGTAAATCTCCCCGTTGGGGATAAACGGAAACCCGCCCGCGACAAATTACTTCCGTGCCGTCCTCCGGTGAGAACCTCAGTGCCCGAGCATGACTGCGAAACATGGCACAGCGAATCTGTGACCGTTCATCTTTCAAGGTAAAGTAGTAATGACCCGATGCCGGTCGTGACAGGCCAGCCAGCTCGCCCTGAACCAGCACCTCAACAAAATTGTCTTCAACCAGTTCCCGGATCAGCCGTACCAGCGAAGAAACTGGAATAACACATGAACTATCCATGAAACATCAACACCTTTCAGGCCCGGCCTCAAAACAACAAGAAGCCATTATAAACAGCTTTACTACGGATTGACAGGAACAGATGATTCCCCTATAAGTGGTTAAATTTTTTTGCTCGCTTTAAGGTGAGAATATTGATGGCACGTCCCTACGTAATCTGCATCGCCAGTGAAAAAGGTGGCGTCGGCAAAACCACCCTGGCCACCAATCTGGCCATCTACCTGAAAGGGCTGGCGGAAGACCTGCCGATCACCCTGTTCAGCTTCGACAACCACTTCACTGTCGACCAGATGTTCCAGCTCGGCAAAACACCTCACGATAAACATATCGGCCAGCTCTTCAGCGGCAGCGCCCCGCATGAGCTGTTGATTCCGGGACAATACGGTGTCCAGATCATTCCTTCCAGCCGACAGCTGTTCGACATTCAGCACCAACTTCAGGGAGTTGACACTCTGGCGCGGATTCTCTGCCGCTCAAAACTTGGCGGACTGGTCATTATCGATACCAGTCCGATCCTTGATATTTACACCCGCAATGCACTTTTCGCCGCAGACCGGATCATCGTCCCGATTAAAGATGCGGCCTCCCTGGAAAACTGTCAAAACCTGGCTGGTTTTCTGAAACAACAGCAACGTCCGAAATCGACGCTGCGGATACTCCCTTGCCTGATCGATACGCGCATCCATTTTGACGGCCCTTTTCGGAACTCTTACCAACTGCTCAAAGCCTATGCAATCAACCGCGGTTATCGCTGTTACGAGGGGTTTATCTCCAAAAGTCCAAAAGTCGAATCACTCAGCACCAACCCTTCAGGAAAGATCTACCCGGTCATCACTCACGGCCGCAAGACTGATGTCCATCTACAATTCAAGCATCTGACTCGACAGGTTTACCTCGACTATCTGGAACAGGGATCAAAGCGAATTAATGAAATCGCCAACCAGATCCATGACCATGAAGCCCGCCTCGACAGAGAACAAAGAGAACGGCTGTCACGCCTGCAACCTCATTGCCTCTGTTGCAATAAACCCTGGCAGGAATCGATTGTTCCACCGGGTGCATTTTATCTGGAAACTGCTGATGGCCAACTTGCCGGCTTTGCCGAAGAATCCTGCTTTATCGACCTGATCCTCCAAGAGTGCTACGGCGAGGCAAAGAGGAAAAACAATACAGAGTCGTTACGTGAACTGCTCATAGAAACAACTGAACAATCTTACCTTTTGCTGCAATGGACTCCCCTT